>JBDGYW010000666.1:0-4091 GCA_039588935.1 Gemmatimonadota bacterium
CCGTTGGTAGTCGCGAAAACCAGGGTTTTGCCCTGCACGGTCTCTGACGTCATCTCGAGGGGAGAATTGCTGAGCGTGAAACCCTCGATACGATGACCGCCTCGCTCACCCGCCAGCAGCACGTCGTCGCTTTCCAAGTTCTTGGCTACACGCAAGGCCTCATCGGCAGTCGCCGCTGGGACGACCGCACGTGCACCATGTGACATTGCCGCAACAATCGACGACGTCGCCCGCAAAATGTCGAGAACCACAACAGGCTTCCCGGCGATTGCCTGGCTTGTAATGCCGAGTGGTGTGAAATAGACCGAGAGGTTCATTCGGCCGGTTTGAAGAGATCCGTTTCTCGCTCCAAGAACTTCGTGTCAACTTCGCCCGACACGAAATCCGGATGGTGTATCACCTTCCTCAGAAACGGAATGGTTGTGGTAACACCCTCGACAATGAACGATTCGAGCGCCTGACTCATTCTGGTGAGTGCTTCGGCTCGATCCTTCCCATGAGCTATCACCTTCGCGAGAAGCGAGTCGTAGAAGGGCGGGACCAGATAGCCCGCGTAGATGTGCGTGTCGACCCGTATCCCCGGCCCACCCGGCGGATGGTATGTCGTAACCTTTCCGGGGCACGGCATGAAGTTCTTCGCGGGGTCTTCCGCGTTGACACGACACTCGATCGCGTGGCCTCGCAGCCGTCCGCCGTGCCAGACGAAGCTCAACGGCTCCCCGGCAATCACTCGGATCTGCTCTTTGACCAGATCGAAGTTGGTTACCATCTCGGTGACCGGATGTTCGACCTGGATCCGCGTGTTCATCTCCATGAAGTAGAAGTTGCGATCTTCGTCGACGAGAAACTCCACGGTGCCCGCACCAACATAGCTGACAGCCTCTGCGATTTGCACAGCCGAAGCTCCCATGGCTTCTCGAGTTTCCTGGTCGATGCCCGGACTCGGGGTCTCCTCAATCAGCTTCTGGTGGCGGCGCTGGATCGAGCAATCGCGCTCACCTACATGCATGACGTTGCCCTGGGTGTCACCCATGATCTGGATCTCGACATGGCGCGGGCGGGCCAAGTACTTCTCGACGTAGACCTCGGAGCTGTTGAAAGCGGCGAGCGCTTCGTTCTTGGCCAGTGAGAACGCTTGAAGGAACGACTCGGCATCTTCCGCGACACGCATCCCCTTACCACCCCCACCAGCGGACGCTTTGATGATCACCGGATACCCTATGGTCTCCGCGATCGCGAGGGCTTCATCGGGATCCGCGATCGCTCCCTTCGAGCCCGAGACAACCGGGACGCCCAGGTCTTGAACCAGCTTACGCGCGGATGCCTTGTCGCCCATGAGTCTGATCTGCTCCGGTGTCGGACCAATGAACGTGAGCTTGGACGCAGCACAGGTTTCTGCGAAGGCCGCACTCTCGGCGAGAAACCCGTACCCCGGGTGAATTGCGTCAGCGCAAGTGATCTCGGCGGCCGCAATGATGTGCGGAACGTTTAGATACGAAAGGCGGCTCGGCGGCGGACCGATGCATACTTCGTCATCGGCGAACCGAACGTGCAGCGACTCGTGATCGGCCTCGCTGTACACCGCAACCGTCTCGACACCAAGTTCGTGACACGCTCGGATAACCCGCAGGGCGATTTCCCCGCGGTTGGCGATCAGTATCTTCTCGAACATACGCCTATGGTGTGAAGCCGTCGCTGAGTCCGAGGTCTCCGCCGCCCACATCCTCTTCGCCCATCTGCTCTGAGAATGTCCGGTCGGAGCTGCCTTCGATGCCGCTCACGCGCAAGGCGAACTCGCTCGGGTTCGAGGAATAGAAGAGCGCGCTCTCGTAACTGATAATCCCCTGCTGATACCAATCCATCAACGACTGATCGAACGACTGCATGCCGTACTGGATCGTGCCCTCCTTGATCAGGTCGGGAATATTGAGGGCTTTCTCCGCATCTCTGATGTTGTCTCTCACGGCGGCGGTGTTGATGAGCACTTCGCACGCAGGCACTCTGGTCTTGCCGTCCTTGGTCGGGACCAGTCGCAGCGATACCACTGCCTCCAATGCGGTCGAAAGGAGGTTGCGTACACCGTCATGTTCGTGTGGAGGAAAGAAAGAGATGATACGGTTGATCGTCTGGGTGGCGTCTGTCGTATGAAGAGTCGAGAACACGAGATGGCCTGTGTCGGCCGCCTTCATGGCCGTGTCGAGCGTAAGTCGATCTCGGATCTCGCCAATCAGAATCACGTCGGGATCCTGCCTGAGAACGTGCCTCAGCGCCGCATCGAAAGAGAGCGTATCGGAGCCGACCTCACGCTGCGACAGATTGGCCGTGCCGTCACGGTGCAAGAACTCGATGGGATCCTCAATCGTGATGATGTTACACTTGCGGTTCTGGTTGATCTCGCGGATCATCGCCGCTAGCGTCGTGGATTTCCCCGACCCCGTTACACCTGTCACGAGCACCAGTCCGCGTGGCTTCATCGAAACCGCTGCAAGCACTTTGGGCAACTGGAGTTCCTCTACGCTCTTCACCTCGTAGGGAATTGCCCGAAACACGAACGCCAGCGTGCCTCTCTGCTGGAATACGTTGGTCCGGAACCGACCCACGCCAGGCACACCGATCGCGAAGTCGGCCTCCTTGTGTTCGGCAAACTCCTTCACCTGCCGCGGCGTCATTATCTGTTCGGCCAAGGCTTTGAGTTCTTCCGGCTTGAGCGGGGGCTGTTCGAGCTGCTGTAGCTCGCCTGCAACACGGATAGTCGGAGGGCGCCCGACCTTCAAATGGAGGTCCGAACCACCCCGCTGGACCATATCGGTGATTGCCTGTTTGAAGTTGAACGCCTGGGTTGGTTGCGTAGGTTCAGCCATTTGGATCCACCCTGAAGAGTACCTGTCCGAATTCGACTGGAGTCGCGTCCGACACGCAAATCTCCCTCATAACGCCGGTCACCTCGGCGTCGAGCGTGTTCATGATCTTCATTGCCTCAATGATGCACAACGTCTGGCCAATGCTGATTCGATCACCCACCCGAACATACGGATCGGCACCGGGTTCAGGTTGCGCGTAGAAGGTGCCTACCATTGGCGACACGATATTGACGAGGTCGTCGTCCTTTTCTACCGCATTGCCACTCTGCACCTCTGCCGCAGTGGCGGGTGGCGCAGGGATTGCGGGAGGGGCAGAAGCTGCGACTTGATATGCTACCGCTCCTCCGGAATTCCTAGACACCTTTACACTAGTATCACCTTCTCTAACCTCGATCTTATCAGCATCAGAATTGCTCAGCAGATCGAGCAGCTTTTCTACGACTTCTAGATCTATCATACGCGTTCCAGGTATTTGTCTTCGCGACGGTCAACCCTAATGAGCTGACCTTGTTCGATGAAGAGTGGCACTTGCACAACCGCGCCGGTTTCGAGCTTGGCCGGTTTTGTGCCACCCGAAGCCGTGTCGCCACGAACTCCAGGATCTGTTTCCGTAACCTCCAACTCGATGAAGAGAGGCAACTCGATCAAAATGACATTACCGTCGTGAACGAGTCCCGAACACTCCATCCCTTCCTTCAGATACTTCAGCTGGTCATCACCGATGATGTCGTCGGTGATTGGGATGTCGTCGTAAGTCTCCATGTCCATGAAGTGACGGAGGTCGCCGTCGCCATACGAGTACTGTACGGGCCTCCGCTCCAGGCGTACTTCGGTAACCCGCTCGCCCGCTGTCCATCGGCGGTCGAGGACCGCACCGGTTCTCACATTCTTCAGCTTGCTACGAACGAAGGCTCCACCTTTGCCCGGCTTCACATGCTGGAAATAAACGATCTGGAGCAACTGTCCGTCAATCTGGAGCACCATCCCATTTCTGAAATCGGCTGTGGATGCCATGGTCCCTTACTTAGGTTATCTCCCGCAATTCAGTGTTGCCATCGGAGAGGAGCACCGGTCCGTCATCGCTTAGGAAAACATCGTCTTCGATCCTGATCCCTCCCCAGTCAGGCAAATATACCCCCGGTTCGATCGTAACGACGGCTCCAACCGGCAGCGCATCCTCGTTCAACTTGCTGAGACGCGGTTCTTCATGAACCTCGAGGCCCAGCCCAT
>JBDGYW010000667.1:0-4086 GCA_039588935.1 Gemmatimonadota bacterium
GTCTACGAACGCTGGTTCCGGCTGACGGAGCTACAACACACGTATGCCTCGTGTAACAATCGGCACGCTCTCGCAAACGCGCAGAACAGTCTCAAGTCCGACAGACTGTTAAGTGAGTTCTCGCGCTGACGGCGCGATACACTATACCGGAATTCCTCCATTTTCATGCAGTAGTGTACCTTAACGCGAATCTTCGCAGCCACGTGCATCGCTACCCGCTTTCCGAGATCATTGAGCGGCAATCCATCCGAGTCGCCCTTCCCCGGTGCGGGTGTCGTCAGAGCCTCTACCGACAGTGTGACCGTTCGGGTAGCCTCATCGAAGAGACGTTTGGGGGTACCAACTTCTTCCCCACGCCCGCCACCGACATACCGAGAGCGACGGTTGCTATCGCTGAGCGCAAGCTCGCACTACAGGAGAGCTTTTTCGTTCAACCACGATGGGGATCATATCTGATTGTGTCCTGGAGTAGTCATCGTCCGTGCCCAATCCCCGGGATGACATTGGCGCTGACCCAGTAAAAGGCGGCGTCATGACCTGGGAAACTTGGAGCACTGGTCGCGACGAAGAACAGATAACGCCCGTCTGCTGAGATGGAGGGAAACCTCTCGAAATGAGGTGTGGCGATGACCTCAGCCAAGTTGACGGGTGTACCCCATGTCCCGTTAGGCTCTCGAAAACTGACGTGTAGGTCAGTCGGACCGTGGAGCCCAGTGCCGGCTACCGTGAAAAGCAAGAATCGTCCACCGGGATCAATGAAGGGATCGAGTGCGACACCGGTCAGGGCAAGAGAAACGAGTTCCGGAGGCTCCCAGGATTCTCCCACTGACTTCGACCAATATACTCCTGGAGCGGTGTCGCCATACCGCCTGCCTGTGTAATAAAGGTCGCCGTTGCGACTGGGTGCCGGGCGCCTGTCGCCAAGAGAACACCAGGCATCGCTATGCACACCGCAACTGCCATCGCCAAATCTCGGCTGGACTTGTACGACATTGGCCGGTTCTCCAGTCATGACATCAATCGCAGACGCGGCGTTCGAAACGGACGGAGCGGGTTCGGTATTGTCAATCACCTAAAATCACGTATCCCAAACACAGACCATGCAGGTCGGTAGCAAATGCTCTCGGGTGGTTATGAACCTTGCTCGACGCTCTGGCCCGAGAGCTCGGCACAAGGTCGAAAGTGACGCGAACACTGCCGAGATGCAGATCCAAGGCCGCTATCTACCCGCAGAGCCAAACGAGAACGAAAACCGCTCTCCCGCAAAGGCAGCCGTGTGGAATCGTGTGCCCGGATACGTTTGCCGGAGCGCTTCGAGCGTTTCCTTGTCGAAGGGCCTGTTACTGTCAGTACCTTGAAGAAACACGACCTCCGGTTCAAGGGTCGATATTATCAGATCGATGTAGCTAGAATTGGGACTACTCCCAGTTCCCGGCAGCAGAACGAATGCGAGGTGAGTGGTCTCTGCACGGTGCGACAGGCCTTTGAGCGTAGCTTCGTGCTGCTGCAGCGATGCCCCGGCAAAGCCAGCATAGTAGATGCTAACCCCGTCCGACTGGAGGCCATAATCCAACCAGCCCATTCCCTCCGGATCATGCTCTTCTCCGTAGGCTATCTGGGCGCCCCCGACGCTGATCTCTCCCTGGCCGCCGATGAACAGCGCGTTCCGGTTCCCCTGCAAGGCATCGTTCTTGTAATGGATGTAGGTGACGTTATCGAGTTCGTCCTCGATGGAATGGATGAACTCCCTCGCGTACCTTTGCGCGTGATAGGCGGTGTAAACCGCGAAGACGTTCAGGTGTGCGATCTCAGCAGCTGCCACAAAGCCGTTGGCAAGTAGCGGCTCGTCGGGCTTCCGGCTGTGTTCTTCGTTGTTGAACACGAAGAAGCGATCTGAAGTCCTGACAGCCCAGCCCCGGTCTCTCAGCTTCCACACATGTATCTCGCCTTCGTCCATCGGCGCTTCAAGGTACTGCGAAGGTCCGTAGTTTTCCTCCTCTGCACCGCCCCCCCCCGCTGTGAGCAATAGCTCGGCGGCACGCCGGTTGCCGTGCCGGGCGGCATAGAAGAGAGCCGTCCTACCACTGGTGTCGTCAGTATTGACTTCGATCCCGGAATCAAGCAACTGCCCCACCACGTCCTCGTACCCTGCTGCTGCGGCAATGTGCAGCAAGGATCGTCCGCTTAATGGGTCCAATACCCTTACGTCTGCTCCCCTCGCTAGCAACGCCTCGACCACTGCACTCATACCCTTTTGCACCGCCACTAGGAGAGGAGTCACTCCGGACATTGTCTCGATGCCCACGGCTGCGTCGTGTTCAAGCAGCAGTAAAGCCACCTGCTCTGCATCCCTGTTACCTCCGAGAATTGATAGCAGCAACGGCGTTCGTCCCCCCTGATCGAGGGGGTCTGGCTCGGCGCCCGCGTCGAGCAGCTCGCGGACCACCTCGGGTCGTCCTCCCAACGCGGCGGTATGAAGTGGAGTCCAGAACCGCGAATCGGTAGTCTCGATGTCCGCACCAGCGTCGAGGAGCATCCGAACGATCTCTACACTACCACTGAACACTGCGCGACCTAGGGCGGTGCCGACACCGGCCCCCAAGTTTGCGTCTGCTCCGGCTTCAATGAGCAGCTTGGCCATCTCTGCATACCCTGCGTTGGCGGCGCTATGAAGCGGTGAATAGGTGCTTGAGTCGGAGCCATTCACCGACGCGCCACTCGCAAGTAGCAGCTCAGCGAGCTCCAGATAGTTGTGTTGGGCGGCGTAGTTTAGCGGCGTCCTTCCGTACCGGTTTGCGGCGTTCAGGTTGGATCCACTCGCAATGAGCAGTATCGCAACCTCTGTGTGGCCTTCAGAAATAGCAAGGTGCAGTGGGGTGCTGCCGTTTGGGTTGGTTGCACTAATCAGGCTGGAGTCTCCCTCGAGGAGAGTCCTCACCTCATCCAGATTTCCGCTGCGAGCTGCCGTTAGTATGTCTGATTGAGCCGTGCAAACGTTGGGTTTCGTAGCAAGGGCAAAGCAGCTGAAGGTGCTCAGCAGAATGATGGGAATTGCGCGTTTCATCTTGATCCCTTCGTCAGGCATACTCGGCGCCTTCCGATTCCTGACCGGCTAGCCGCAGTAGTGAGGTGTCTTGCAGGTTGTCGTAGGGAAAGGAGTAACTATTTCGGGCGAGAAAGTCCTGTCACCTTACAAGGTGGGGAACGACTAAGGGGAGCATTGTTAGGTGGAGTGGGCCCCGTCTATGAGAACGCTGTGAGATTCAGGCATTTCGGTACTGATTGCGGAACTCAGTCGGACTTCTTCCCACATACCGTTTGAAGGCTCTGTTGAAGCTATTGAGTGTATTGAATCCTACGTCGTAAGCGATAGCAAGGATCTTCCGGTCTTTGCAAGCGCCGTCTAGCAGCAGCCGTTTTGCTTCCTCGATCCGGTACTCATTTATCAGTTGAAAATAGGTCTTCTGAAACCGCAAGTTGATTGTCTGTGACAAATGATGTGGCGGGATACCCAGGCGCTCTGCGAGAGCCTTTAGCGATAGCTCACTGTCCCGATAGACCTTATCATCATCGAGCATCTTGACCAGCGCCTGCCAGTGGCGGTCCACGACCTCATCCGGCAGCCTCGTCTTGCGATACTTGTTCCGCAACCGCTCTCTATTGCGTTGGACCCCCACCGTGCCTGCGCCGAGCAGAAGCACCGCCACTGCGGAGAGCACGTACCGTAAGGATGCGCGCTGAAACAGGGTCGGCCGCACCGCAATTGTTAGCGACGCGCCCGATTCATTCCAAACCCCATGGTTGTTCGCGGCTATTACGCGGAAAGAATAGTCTCCCGGCTTGAGGTCCGAGTAACTGGCATTCAACTCTCCAGCCACAAAGGTCGTTGTCCAAGTCGTGTCCCAGCCATCCAGCAGATGGCGATAGGTGAGGGCTTCGGTCCCGCGGAGTGTGACTGCACGAGCAGATACCTCCAGTAACACGTTGCTCTTCATCTGGATCGGCTCACCGGTGCCGATCTCAATCGCCTGATGCCGCCCGTTAAGGGCAACGTTGTTAATGGTGATCCCCGGCGGTACCTGATTG
>JBDGYW010000668.1:0-4074 GCA_039588935.1 Gemmatimonadota bacterium
CCTGTTCCGCAAGCTGCGCCAGCACAACGTCGCATCGAAGCGTCGCCGGGCCCCGGACCGCGAACCGCAGAATTAGAGAGTCTCCCCCCTCTAAAGTCTCACGATTAAGTCTCACTTAAGTCTCATTTGAGACTCAGCGCAACTAAAGCCTACAAACTCAGGTCTTTACGAATCGTCTCAATAAGACGCCGGACTGACAGTTTTGAGACAAGGCGTAAGTACTCTCGTTTCAGATAATTAACATCCTGCCGGGATCGGTGGCAGTCTCAACAACAGGCCACCGACCAATCCGGCCATCGTCGGGCCGGATCGATTTCGATTTAGTAAGCGTATTATTTTCAATTACTTACGACAACGCCAGGAATCCAGATCACAGATCTGGCATCCCGGTTGCTCTTCCCAATGTCCGAGTTCGGCAGTGAACAAAGGGGGATTGGGGAAAGGGAGGATAGGACAATGAAGAAAATGACTCGGATCGCGGCGGCTCTGATGGTGGTGGCAGCTCTGGCGTTTGCTCCTTCACTGGCGATGGCGGCTCCAGGCGCGCCTGGTAAGCCGGCCGGCGGCTTCAGCTTCCTCAACAGCGTTCTCAGCCTGTTCGGCCTCGGCACCCCCGACGGTGCGATCTGGGGGGGCGGTAACAACCGTGGTGGCCCGGTCCCCGACGGTGCGATCTGGGGGGGCGGTAACAACCGTGGTGGCCCGGTCCCCGACGGTGCAATCTGGGGGGGCGGTAACAACCGTGGTGGCCCGGCCCCCGACGGTGCAATCTGGGGAGGTGGCAACAACCGTGGTGGCCCAGTCCCCGACGGTGCGATCTGGGGCTAATCTAGCCTGCTGAACGCGACTGGCGTCAGCAGAGATCCTGCAGCGATAGAGGGGCCCGCGTCCGGGCCCCTCTAAATCTTTGTATTCGCAATGCTTGCCGGACTCCCCCAGCAATCCATAGATTAGGGGAGATGAGGAGAGACCCTCGCTTCTCGCACTACCGAATCCTCGACCGGCTTGGGCACGGCTCGTTCGCTGAAGTCTACCTCGGCGAGCACCTCATTACCGGCGTTCGACGGGCGCTCAAGGTCTTCAGGGAAGAGAGGGGCGAGGCAGGGACGGCTGCCATTAGCCAATCGCGCCACATTCATTTCCGCACAGAGCTGCAGGCGCTAAGTCGGCTCAACCATCCCAACCTCGTGCGTCTGCATGATTCGGGCCGGACCATCAATGAGAGGGATCCGTTTCTTGTTCTCGATCTAGTGCACGGAGACGACTTCATCTGCGCATCGAGGGATGTTTCGAAGGGGCATTTCCTCAATCTTCTAGTCCAGTTGTGCCGTATCCTTGACTACCTGCACAAGCGGAAGATATCCCATGGCGACCTCAAGCCGCAGAACGCGCTGGTCGAAAGAAACCCTGATTCGCCTTCATCCGCCCCTCTCGTCAGGCTGATCGATCTGGGGAGCGCTGGGATTGGCCCTCGTGCTCCGGGCCAACTAAGGCAGGGAACTCCCGTTTACCTAGCACCGGAGATCCTGCAGGGCCAGCCACAATCGATCTCTTCCGATCTGTACGCGCTCGGGGCTATTCTCTATGAATGCCTGGAAGATCGACCTCCGCACGGTGGCAACTCGGCCGGCGACATCCTGCAGAGCCACTTGGAGGGAAAGAGTCCCACCTTCGATGACGGCGCATTTGTCGAACTTCACCCGCTCATTCTGCAGCTGCTGGAGCGTAATCCGGCAAAGCGCCCATCATCCGCCCGAGAAATTATCGAGCAGGTGAATCGCGTCTCGGCATCTCGGAGGTTCTCTCTGCAGACTCCGGGAACAGTATGCGCGAGCCTCGAAAGCATCCCTCTCGTGGACCGTGAGGATGCGATGGAGCGCCTGCTCCGCAGGCTCGACTCCCTGTGTCAAACCAATCGTCCCGGCACACTCGCATCTATCGTGCTGCGAGGGCCCCTCGGCATTGGCAAGACTCGTCTCCTTGAGGAATTCCTCCTCGCGGCCCGTCTGCGAGGGACCGACACGCTGTCTATGACTGGCTACCCACTTTCTTACCTTGCGGGTGCCCTCGATCTCATGGAGAAAACCGGAGAAATACCCTCTCCGTTGCCGCCACTGATCGTCGCCGTCGATGAGCCCCCGATCGATCCGCTCGTCCTGCCAGCCTGGATCCACGAACTACTCGGCGTGACCCCACGCGGGGTCCTCATTATCTCGACACAAGATTCATCCTCGACCGATTCGTGTTCAGTTGCGAAATCAACTCAAGGTTCAAGCTGCGCGCAGATCTATGTCGAGGATATGCAGCCAATCTCTGTCGACGGGATTGACCGGGCCCTCACCCTTGCCTTCGGGCCGGGCACGATGGCTGAAGGCTGCAGCGACAGGCTCCACGCTCTTACCGGCGGTAATCCACGGCTCACATGGGAACTGGTCAAACATCTCCCTGCGCAAGCTGCTCCGGATCGATCCCGCAACGCTCCTCTTCAGGTCGATGAAATATCCATTCATCCGCTCCCCGAGTCGACCGAGGAAGTCCTCAATCGTTGGACACTGGCGATTCCGGACAGCGATGGTCCCCTCACGAACGCTCTCGCCGCATCGGAAGAGCCACTCTCCCCTTCTGATCTGGCCGGCCTAATCCCTGGTCAGTCGGAAGACCGAGTGACCACGAGGTGCCTCGAACTCGAGAGGTCCGGCCTGCTCCGAAGAGTCGACAGGGGGGATGAGTCGCGATTCATGTTTCCGGCCGGGCTCTTTCGGCGTCATCTCATTTCGCGACTCGGCGACAACAACCGGCGCCAACTGCACGAAGCACTCGGCCGCTGGCACATGCGGCAATCGGGCGAACCGGAGGCCGCGACGCGCGCGGCACCTCATTTCCTGGCGGCCGGCCTGCGGAGCGAGGCACTGCAAGCGCACCTGGCCGCCGCGCGCGCCGCCACGAACCACCATGATGACAAGCAGGCCGTCGACATGTACGAACGGGCGCTCCAGCTTTGCCCGACCGAGCCGTGCCAGAGGGCTGAGCTCGTCCTAGCGCTTGTCGCATCACTGAATCGGGTCGGGAGAGCATCTGATGCATGGCGATTACTCGATGGCGTGAAACTACTGGAGGTCCTGCCGCCTCGCCTCCAGATCAAACTAATGACATGGAGGGCGATTAGCGCGGAGAAGCTCGGCAGATTTCAGGAGATGCTTGGGGCTGCGAGAGCGGCTGTCCATCTCGCACGCACTCATGATTTCGAAGCTGAATCGGTCGAGCCACTTTCCGTTCTCGGTACATCCCTATGCTGGCTGGAGCAGTGGAAGCAGGGTAAGCGCGCGCTATTCCGCGCAGCCCACCTCGCCAGACGCCACGGAATGCGCGACTCCGCGGCCGACGCCCTGCGCGACGTCGCGCTCGCCCACTGGCAGGCAGGTGACTACCGCCTCGCACTGAATTACGAACGCCGCCGTCTCCGCCTTCTGCCAAGAGACAGCCCCCCCTGGCCGCAGGCCACCGCTGGGTCGAACATCGGTATTCTGCTGGCGGATCTCGGTCGGTACCGTGTGGGCCGTCGCTACCATCGCGAATCGCTGCAGATTTCGCGTCGTTATTCGTTCCTCCCGCACCTCGCTGTAACCCACGTCAATATCGGAGAGACCTATCGGTCGCAGGGATCCTGGGCCCGGGCACTGTCCGAATACCGGAAGGCGTTGGAGGTGGTTGGTAAATCCGGTTCGGAGCACACAATCCTCGTGGCTCGTGCGAATGCCTCACACGCGTTGGTGAGGACAGGCTACATTCAGGAGGCGATCAACCGACTCCGGCACAACCTGGGGCGGTTCTCCTTCTCGGGAGCCCGGCAGGTCGCCTGCATCACATTCCTCGGCTGGGGTCACGTTCTTCACGCCGTCGGCCGGCACCACCTCGCTCACAGGGCGGTGGCGCACGCCTGTGCCATCACCGAGGGTGCGCAACTGTGGAACATGATGCTCGAATGCAAGGTGCTCATGGCACTTGCGCTCGCAGGCTGGGGAAGAGCCCAGCTGGGCAAATCCCTTTTGCAGGAGGGGATCCGACAATACGAAG
>JBDGYW010000669.1:0-4072 GCA_039588935.1 Gemmatimonadota bacterium
GAAGAAGCCACTATCACCAGAGTCGTCACTCCCGGGTACCTGGAGACTTTGAGAGTGCCGTTGCTCCGGGGCAGGGCCATCGAACGTACAGACCGGAACGGCGTGACCCGCGCCGCCCTGGTTAGCCAGAGCATGGTGGACCGGCACTATCCCGACAAGGACCCAATCGGCCAGCAAGTCAGGATGGGCTTCGGATGGGCCTGGGGTACCGAGGAGCCTTGGACGATCGTTGGTGTGGTCGGAGACATGCGGTCTCTCCGCGTCACGCGTGCCCCAACGCCGGAAATCTATCTCTCCCATGGGCAGCAGGGTGCCACGGTCATGGCCGTGTTGGTGCGCCTCGCACCAAGTGCACCGGACGTTCTGCCGGCGATACGCCGCGAAGTCCAGGCCATCGACCCCAACGTGCCGCTCCGCAGAATCGAGATGCTCGAGGAAACAGTCGACCGCCAGTTCGGGCCGGCGCGCTTCTACATGTTGTTGTTGAGCATCTTCGCTGCAGTGGCCGTCGCTCTCGCGGGAATCGGGCTCTACGGTGTAATCGCCTACCTCGTCTCCCAGAGAACTCGCGAGATAGGCATCCGCATCGCTCTCGGCGCCAAGGGCGCAGACGTGATCCGCATGGTGCTGTCTCAGGGCATCAAGCCGGCAGCGGTCGGCATCGGACTTGGGGTGGCGGGCGCGTACTGGAGTTCACGCGTTCTTCAATCGCTCCTGTACAACGTTGAGACAAGCGACGTCGCGACCTTTGCCGTGGTGACCGTAGCACTATCTGTCGTTGTGGTACTCGCCATCGTGTTGCCCGCGAGGAAAGCGAGTCACATTCCGCCGGTGGATGCGCTGCGGGTGGAGTAATTGGATAATGGTGAATGAAGAACTGACAATGGAGAACGGGAAACGATCCTCAGTCATCTGGCTGTGTCGAATCCTCCTTTCTCTTTACCCGACCTCGATGCGCCGCAGTTTCGGTACGGAGATGCTCGCGTTGGTGGAGGGCCGGTTCGCTCGAGAGTTGGCATCGGGCAGACGTTGGGCTCGCACGAGAACGTGCTGGTTCTTCACACGGGACACCCTGCGCTCATTGCCGAGTGCTCATTTCGCCCACCTGAAAGACACTCTCTCCGGCCCGCGGAAATCTCCGCGACGCCGAATATCCCCGCGTGAAAGGATTCTTCAAGTGTTCAACGATCTGCGTTTTGCACTTCGGACGCTCGGACGATCGAAAGGCTTCACTACGGCGGCTCTTCTCACCCTGGCCCTGGGCATTGGAGCGAACACCGCGATCTTCAGCGTCGTCAACGGGATCATCTTGCGGCCGCTGCCCTACAACAACCCCGATGAACTCGTGATGATCGCATCTGCGTTTCCGGAACAGGGCATAGAACGGTTTTCGATGTCGCAGCCGGACGTGCGCAGCATTCAGGAGGAAGCGCGTTTCCTCGAGGCCGCGGCGGGCTACAGCACGGGCCAACTCACGCTGACCGGGTTCGGTGATGCCGAGAGCATCCGGAGCGCTCGTGTCACCGATGGTTTGCTGGAAGTCTTCGATGAAGAGCCTGTGATCGGCCGCGACATCAGAGGTGAGGAAAACGTTCCCAACGGACCGCGAGTGGTCCTGATCGGCCATGCCTTCTGGCAGGAACGCCTGGGAGGAGATTTCGATGCGGTCGGGAGTAGTCTACAGATTTTCGGCGAGCCGTATGAGATAATCGGAGTAGCGCCGTCAGGCTTCAACTATCCGCAAAACACGGAACTCTGGATTCCCGGCTACGTGAACACCGAAGGGTGCAACAGGGACTGCCACTTTCTACGGGTGATCGCGCGTCTGGCGGGTGGTGCGTCCGTTCAGGTTGCCAGGGAAGAAGCAAACGCACTGTCTCTGAGCCTTCAGGAACGTTTTCCCGTGTTGAACCATGGGAAGCTCTTCAACCTGGAAACCCTGGAAGAGAGAGTGACCGGCAACGTACGGCCTGCGTTGCTCGTGCTCTTTGGTGCCGTCGGCCTGTTGTTGCTGATCGCGTGTTCCAATGTAGCAAACCTGTTGCTTGTGAGGGCCTCGAACAGGACCGGAGAGATTGCGGTGCGATCCGCACTCGGTGCCAGTCGATCGCGTATCGTGATACAGCTGATGTCGGAAGCTGCAGTGCTTGCACTCGCCGCCTCCGTTCTCGGAATCGTGGTCGCCCAAGGTGGCCTGGCCTGGTTGCTGCGTTTGGCGCCATCCACGATCCCCAGACTGGACTCCGTGACCCTGGATCCGACCGTCATTGCGTTCACCTTCGGCACGGCGGTGTTCGTTACGGTCCTTTTCGGCCTGGCCCCGGCGTTTAGGCTGTCCGGCACACCGGTTGGTGAGACGTTGAATCAGGGCGGGCGACGGGGCACGAGTGGCCGCGCGCACGACCGGTGGCGTTCAGGTCTGCTCGTTTCCGAGGTCGCGCTCTCCTTGATCCTGTTGTTCGGTGCCGGTGCGTTGATTCGGAGCTTTTCGAAACTGAGTGCTGTTGAACTCGGTTTTGAGACACAGCACGATGTCACCTTCAACATCTCGCTTCCCCGCAATGATTATGACGTGGACGGGGCCGTGCGTTTTTTCGAGACGCTGGAGCGGGAAATCGAAGGGGTACCGGGAGTCGAGAATGTAGCGTCCATTTACGGGAGTCCGCTCACGAACTACGGTTTTATCACGTCGATCGGGTTTCTCGACAGGCCCGCGCCGCCGCCTGGCCAGGAACCCAACATGGATATCCGGGTCGTGAGCCCCGATTTTCTGGAGACGCTTGGCATCCCGCTTGTTGCCGGCCGAGTCTTCGAGACCATCGACCGTGATGGTGGAGTCCGAGCGGCGATCGTCAGCCGGTCGATGGCAACGCAGTTCTATGAGGGTCAGAATCCAATCGGCCAACAGATCACCGTCGATGCCAACCTCGGGTACGGCTCAGATGCCCCCTGGACGATTGTCGGAATCGCGGAAGACACCCGATCGAACCAGCTCACCTCTGGGCCTGCAGCAGAAGTGTATCTGCCCCATGCACAGATGGGTGGGCGGTTCATGACCGTTCACGTGCGGATCGCACCCGACGTCCGCGATGTTCTTCCGGCGATCCGTGCCAGACTCGGAGCGGTCGATCCAAACGTCCCTCTGCGCGACGTTGAGATGTTGCGCACGACGGTGGACCGCCAGCTGGGACCCACCCGGTTCTATATGACACTGCTCACGACCTTTGCCGCACTCGCTGTCGCCCTCGCCGCAATCGGTTTGTACGGCGTGGTCGCATACCTCGTGTCGGGAAGAACCCGGGAGATCGGGATTCGCATGGCCATGGGAGCGGAAGCCCGCGACGTACTGAGATTGGTCCTTGCACAGGGAATCCGCCCAGCTCTTCTGGGGCTCGCAGTTGGCATCGGAGGTGTATTCGTTGGAGCACGGGTGCTCGAATCCATGTTGTATGAGATAGAGCCAACCGATCCGTCAACAGTGGTTCTTACGACTCTCTTGCTTCTGGTTGTCGTCGTATGCGCCATTCTGCTTCCAGCCAGAAGAGCCAGCCAGATCGCGCCGGTCGAGGCGTTGCGAAACGAATGAGGTGAAAATCGAGAGTTGAGAATTGAAAACGGGGCGGCGTTGTCGGGCTGCCCCCGTTTTTCCTGCCTGTGAAACCCCCCTCCCTCATTTCCCGTACCGATAGAAAACGTATGCATAGAAATTCTACTGGTATGGGTTCATGGCCAAATCGAAGACGGATTTGCTCAAAGGCACGCTCGACCTGCTCATCCTGAGAACACTCGCGTCGGGAACGATGCACGGGTATGCGATCGCGCGGATGATCGAGCAGCAAACCGACGATGTCCTCAGGATCGAAGAAGGCTCGCTCTACCCCGCCCTGTTTCGGATGGATCGTCGCGGCCTGATCAAGTCCAAATGGGGCATCACCGAGACCAATCGTCGCGCAAAGTTCTACCAGCTAACAAAAAAGGGCAGGATACAGCTCGACGACGAAGAGTCGAACTGGCAACGCTTTGCTGTGGCCGTCGCTTCGGTGCTCGACGGCAAACCCGATTCGCCGAGGAC
>JBDGYW010000670.1:0-4071 GCA_039588935.1 Gemmatimonadota bacterium
TTGAACGCCTCGCCAAGGTCAGTGGGCTGCTACTGGGTGAAGAGATGGACGAGGCGATAGGTGCTCACGCGGTCCTGCCCGATGGTTCATCCGTGTTCGTGCCACTTGGCGACGCCATCGACGTAGAAACCGAGAGCGCGAGATTGGGTGGTGAACTCGAGAGGATCGAAAAACAGCTCGCGGGGGTATCAGCGAAGCTTCAGAACCAGAAGTTTCTGAGCCGTGCACCCGAAACTGTCGTCGATCGGGAACGCGAGAAGGAGCGGTCGTGGAAAGAGCAGCGAGACGCACTCGCCGCCAAGTTGCGCGCCTTGGGCAAATAGCGGCCCTTCTGGCCGCCTGCGCCACAATACAGGAACCGCCTGGTGGGCCGCCGGACTTCGACCCTCCGTTGATCCTTTCGGTCATACCTGACTCCGGAGCCGTTGTCGAAGACTTCGATGACGCGATTCAGGTGCAGTTCAACGAGGTCATAGACGAACGTTCCGGCTCCGGCCTCGAGAACCTCGTTGTTCTCTCGCCTCGCCCCGAAGAACTCGAGGTTTCCTGGAAACGGTCGAGGATCACGGTCGAGCCGAAGGAGGGCTGGCACGAGAACATCGTATACCAACTGACCCTGCTGCCAGGGTTCGCCGACCTCCGGAACAACCGACTCGACTCGAGTAGGACCGTGGTTTTTTCTACCGGCGGTGAGATCCCCGATACTCGCATGGCCGGAACCGTGATCGATTGGGAGGCGGGCCGCGTGGCGTCGAGAGCGTTGATCGAGGCGATACTGCTACCCGATTCGCTCGTATACCTGGCCAACGCCGATTCTGTCGGTGATTTTCAGATCCAACACCTCTCTCCGGGTTCTTATCTGGTCTTCGCCACCGTGGACCAGAATAACAATCGGCAACGGGATTCCAGGGAGGTCTTCGATTCTTTGAGAGTGAGACTCGATTCGACTGTCTCACGCGTAATGTGGGCCTTCGCCCACGACACGTTAGGTCCGCGGATCAGTGGGATCGTAGAGTTGGACAGCGTCACGATCAAGGTCGATTTCGGACAGAAGCTGGTACCTCAGGAGCCACACGACAGCTTGGTGAATGTGTACTCATTGCCGGATACCACGCTCCTCGAAATTGTTGCGGTCTGGAACCAAGTGACGTACGACTCGGTACGAACAGTGGAGGCAGTGGAAGATTCGATTCGGCAGGCTGCGATTGCGGATTCTATTAGAGTGGCTGAAGCAGCGGCTGATACCACGGGGGCAGATACGACGGCGGCACAAGTTGCGGATACGACGGTGGCAGAGGAGGTAGAAGCGGCAGGAGTGGCAGATTCGATCGTGGAGGGACTATTGCAGGTTGTCGATTCGGCAAACCAGGGATTTGGCGACAGCGCGGCGGTGGATACGAGTCGCGCGGCGTTGCTGTTGGCCGACAGACCGCAGCTGAGTTCATCTTGGTACGTGCGACTGGCTGCCGGCACTGAGCCCGGTGCTCGATACTTAATAACGGCCCTTGCCGAGAATGTCTCGGGCGCTTTCGCCGAATCACAAAGCCTTCTGATTCTCCCCGAACCGGTCGACACAAACCAGGTGCCCGCAGACACCACATGAAAGACCCGCGGCAAGAGCTGCCCGCGGTGAACACGCTGTTGGATGAAGCGGAACACTGCGGACTATTGAACGAACTACCGCGCCAGGCTGTCGTTGACGCCGTACGCTCGGTGCTCGAAGAAGCCCGCAGGGAGGGCGGCGCCCCACCAGCGTCCGGTTGGATCGAAGCGATAACGCGCAAAGCAGAGATCTGGAATCGCACCACACTCGCTGGTGTCGTGAACGCCACGGGCGTGGTGCTGCACACGAACCTGGGACGTGCCCCGCTCGCCCAGGCGGCATTCGAAGCCGCCGAACAAGCCCTCGGGTATTCTACGCTAGAGTTGGACCTAGACACGGGCGAGCGCGGGTCCCGTCAGGTGCACCTGCAAGCATTGCTGCGCGAGGTAACGGGAGCTGCTGACGGCCTCGTTGTGACGAACGCAGCCGCGGCTCTCTTTCTGCTCCTCAACACACTCGCTGTCGATGGCGATACTATCGTCTCACGCGGCGAACTCGTAGAGATCGGGGGCTCGTTCCGAATTCCCGATATTCTCGCCAAGAGCGGTAGCACTCTGGTTGAGGTAGGGACGACAAACCGGACCAGATTGAGAGACTACACGCTCGCAGTGGGTCCGCGCACCCGCGCTCTTCTGAAAGTTCACCGATCCAATTTCGAGGTAATCGGTTTCACCGAAGAGACGTCGTTGGCGGAGTTGATCGACCTTGGGGAACCTCGTGGCGTGCCGGTCATTCACGACATTGGAAGTGGCCTACTGGTTGATCTTTCCGAACACGGCCTCACGGGCGAGCCGCTCGTGCGGGCCAGCGTCGAGAACGGCGCGACCACGGTCTTTTCCGGAGACAAATTGGTCGGAGGACCACAGGCGGGGATCATCGTTGGGCCAACCGATGTGATCGAAAGGACGAAATCGAACCCGCTAGCCAGGGCACTCCGGCCCGACAAGTTCACAATAGCAGCGCTGGAGGCAACTCTTGCGCTGTATCGGTACCCTGACCTTGCCCTGACCGAGATCCCGGCCCTTTCCATGTTGGTGTGCAGTCCAGAAAGCCTCAGGAAGCGCGCAGAGAACCTGGCAACCTTGCTTACCGGCGCCACGACGTACTCCGGCAAGTCAGCTGTTGGTGGCGGAGCGTTCCCCGGTGCGCTACTCTCAACGACCTTGGTGAGTCTTGCCGCCGATTCACCCAAGACGATGCTGGCGGCGCTGAGGCGCCATGATCCGCCAGTCATCGCTCGGGTGTCCGACGGATGCGTTCTCTTTGATGTCCGGACGGTGCGGGACGAGGAGTTTCCGACCATAAACGCTGCTGTGGGCGCGGCGCGTGCACTGTGAAGCCCACGTCGGGATTGTGTCAGGGGCGGTTCCTGGCCAAATTCCGCGAGCAGAAAACTGACAATTCAGTAGCACGGAGGAGGAATTTCGACGTGAAGCATAGGATAATTGCGATGGCCGCGACAGCGGTCGTTCTGACATCTTCTACAGTTGCAGCACAGGAAGGGAACGAAGCACCGAATCCTTTCCTGCCGATCAGCTACGGGGAAACCCTCTCGGGCTTCCTGACCGCTGCGGATGATTCTCTACAGGATGGATCGCACTACAAGATGTTTCTGTTTTCCGGTGATGCAGGCGATTCAGTTACGATCAGCGTTAGTTCGCTCGATTTCAACGCGCACGTTCTCTTCGCTGATTCCGTAGACACGATCCTCGCCGATGACAGTGATAGTGGAGGTATGTGCAACGCACACATGACGGCCGTCCTCCCGACATCCGGCCGGTACATTGTGTACGCCACGACGTTTTACCCTCACGATGTGGGTGAGTTTCAGATCTCAGTGAGCAAAGGGAACACGGACCCAGGAAGCACGCGTCCTTGCGGCGGGTTCTTCGACACAAAGGGCACCCTGAGCGCGGGCGATTCGGCAATGGGAACGCTCGGACCGCCGGATTCCAAGCTCGGCCCGAGCTATTTCCAGACGTGGGAAATCGACGTCCCTGAGGGTCAAACCGTCACGATCGATTTACAGTCGATCATTTTCGATGCCAGATTGACTCTCTACCGTGGATTTGCGACCGCGATCGATGCCAACGACGACGGCGCCGGTGCCTGCAATGCACGGTTGGTCCTGACAGGTAACGGACACCCGCACAGCGTTGTGATGACAACCGGCAAGCAGGACGAAACCGGCCCATACATTCTGCGCGTGCAGGAGGGTGCACTGCCAGTTGTCCAAGAATCTCAGTGTGAAGGCTGAGGCTACCGCCATTGAGCTCGGTTCATGCGGATAGCGGTTTTCGTATCAGGTAGCGGAACGAATCTGCAAGCACTGCTCGACGCGTGCGGGACAACGAGTCCCGCGCGCGTCGTCTTGGTTCTGAGCAATAAGGAAGACGCGAAGGGACTTGATCGCGCCCGTGGCGCCGGAATCGATACGTTCTTCATCGAGGAGCCAACGGACGGAACCA
>JBDGYW010000671.1:0-4070 GCA_039588935.1 Gemmatimonadota bacterium
GGAAGAGGAGAAGCCCGATGAATGACAGCGCCGCACCTGTCCTTGATCTGCTCGTTGCGCTGTGGAAGCAGGCGCGCGCTGCGCGCATCTACGATCCCGACAAATCACGCATCCCTCATCACGTACACCTGAAGGAATTCAGGACGATCGGCCTCACGGCGCCGCGGCAGACCGGGAAGTCCACTGCGGCGTTCCTGACGGCAGCGCATCGTGGTCCCTACGCCTACGTGATGGTGTCGAAGGACGTGGCGCTCAACATGCGCAAAGCGTTTGCACGCTTGCCGCACGCACGTGACGGTGACATCGACTACCCGACCAAGTTCTTCCACTCCCGTCGCACTGTGACAGGGCTGGATGAGCAGTCAATCAACACGGTCGTGCTGGACGGGCTGCAGCTTGGGCATCGCAACCTGGACGAACTGTACGAAGCTGTCGCGCCGGCGTTCATCAATCCGAACGACGCCATGATCATTATCGTCAACACGTAAGGATGCCGATGCTCGAAGGAATTGAGCCGACACCGTCACTCTGGACGTTCATGCAGCAGTTCATCCATCCCGATGACGCTGCCGATCTTTCGATCCATCCGTACCTGGTGTCAGGCAATTACTACGAGTGGTATGCTGCGCTGGCTGAGACGCTGCAGCCGAAGTCGATTCTCGAGGTCGGCGTACGGTTTGGCTACAGCGCGATCGCCATGCTGCATAAGTGCCCTACTGCTCACTACTACGGCATCGATGACGAGCGCATCTGGCAGGGCGGGAACAAGTACGCACAGCAGGTGCTCGCGCCGATCGTGAAAGGTAAGCTGCGATTCAGCAAGGTCAATGTGGACAAGGAACCGATTCCGTTCGACGGACCGTTCGATCTGATCCACCTGGACACAGCCAAGTTTGTACCTGAGCTGCGTCGCTTGCTACTCAAGACCAAGCCGCTGCTGGCGCCGGGTGGTACGATTCTCGTAGACGACATGATCATGGATGAGCTGCTGTTCGCCACAACGGACTGGGCGGAGCGGCATCAATTTGATATGACTGTTCTCGAAACAGATATGGGGTTGGCTGCTCTGCAGCGAAAGGAGTGATCATGGACAACGACACGGGAGTGGAGCCGGATGCGCCTGACGAACCTGAAGAGCCCGAGGCGCCCGAAGAGCCCGAGGCCGGGCCAGCGGGTATGGAAGAAATGATGCAGTCACTGGCGAACCAGGGAATGGTCTGCGGCCCCTTCCATCAGCAGATGGCACCTGTACCGCCGGCGCGCGTGCGCATGGCGCTTACGCTGGTCAGCATCCTGCAGCGCCGCTTCCAGCCGTCGATGCTGATGGGTGGTGCGGAGTATCCGACAGGCGGCTCGACCACGTCGCTCAGCGAAGCTGAGGAGAAGGTGCAGCAAGTGGCCTTCGACACGCTGAGCAAGTACATGAAGGGCGACATCGACGACTTCGTGATGGGCACGCCGCCGACGCCTGGCATTGTGACGCAAGGCGACGATGTGCTCAAACAGGCTGCTCAAGAGATGGCGCGCGATCGCCAGCCGCCGCCCCCCGAACCGATGGACGACATTGTGTCGCCGGACGATACGCCTCCCACACCCTAACGCGTTATGATGGCCAAAACCCCCAAGAAACCCCGCGTGTGCCTGGTGCCGGGCTGCGATACGAAGCAGCACGCCAAAGGGTACTGTCGCGTCCATTACGGGCGAAAGTGGCGGCACGGCAGTGCTACCGCCAAGAAGCCGAAGCGGAAGCCTACGATCAGCGAGCAGAAGCTGGCGGAGCTTGCCTCGCTCGAGCGGGAGTGGTGGCGCTATAAGGATCTCTACGACATCTGCGTGGGAACAGAGGCCAGGACGCGCTGGTCCCGCAAGATGTCCGATGCAATGGGGTCCATCCAGGCCATTGCGCCAGGCCATGAGATCCGGTCGAAGGAAGAGCTGATGCCGCCCCAGCACCGACGTAAGGAGCCTCCTCCTGACGACGATGAGGAACGGGATCCTGCCCACGACTTATTTGACTAAGATTCAATAATTCTCTTATTATTCACTACACAAACTCTATCGACCTGTGTATATTGTTCCGACGCGGTTGGAGGTCCGCCCGTTGGCCAAGATTACAGTCATTCGCAAACCTAGTGGATCGCAGGCAGATCGCTTCCCCGACTGGTTCCTTGAGGATCTGATCGGGGTGAAGTTCGCTACCACGCTGCCGCAAGTAATCATGTACCTGGGAGCCGAGTGCAAGCTGGGCAGACCCAAGGGGCAGACGGGCCGTCAGTTCCAATCACCTGCTGAATATCAAGAAGCCCACCCTATCTCCACGTCGGAGATGGCGCACGGGCTCAAGGAGGCCAAGCGGAAGAAAGCGTTGGCCTGGTTCAAGGAACGCTTTGCCGCGGAGCTCAAGTGGCCCCGGGGCATGGTGTTCCTTTTCGACTATCACTGCACCGAATACGAAGCCTAGCCACGGAGATCCGCCATGGATTACGAAAGTCTTGTTTGGAGAGGGAAGGGCGACCACTACGAGCACATCTCGATCGTGGATCGCAAGACGGGCACCAAGGAGAAGCCGATCAACTTCGGTAGCGTGGGCATCCCGAACCACGTGGCTCGTCAGCTTGAGTGGACGGACGGGATGGAGGTCGTGTACGCATACGCTGACGACGACACGCTCATCCTGCGCGCTGCGGAAGATGGCGGCACAGGTGGCTTCAAGCTCAAGGGTAAGAACCTGCTGCGTGCAAGCGTGCGCGCCTTCCACGGCATCAACAACGAAAAGATCGAACACCACGTGGTCGAGGGTCAGTACCTGGTACTATACCTGAAGTCCGAGGACGATGCCGACCTCGACGAAATTGACCCCGATGACGAGACTCTCGATGGCGATGAGGATTCGACGGAAAAAGATTAACCGGGCGGACTTGCTCGCCTCGCTGACGGCCAAGGCCAAAGCGACGAAGGGCGAGCGGGAAGATCGGGCCGAAGCGAAGAAATGTGGCCTAACAGTTGAGCAGCTTCATCTAGTTAGGGACCATACAAAGTGGGCACTGAGTTCTGCAGCACGCGTGGCTGCGAAGATACCTGGGATCACAATCGACGACGTGTCCGGCGAGGTGCTGAAGGAGCTGTTGCGCCTCGCTAAGCGCTACGACCCGGCGCAAGACATTCAGTTCAAGACGTACGCAGGTGGGCGCATTAAGGGCGCCGTGATGGACTGGGTGCGACAATGGGACTGGGTGCCCCGCTTGGAGCGCACGAACGGTTTCGATGGTGCCGGCATGTACTCCAATGCACTGTTCCAGGGCGAGGATGACCATGGCGGTGTGAGCGTCACCGCGGCGCAGATGGAGCGGGAGGATCCGAGTGCACTCGACCCACACAAGTTCGCTTCCAACGCCGACCTGATCGCCTATCTGATTCGCGGGCTGTCAACTGAAGAGAAGGAACTGATCGAGCTGTACTACCTGGGCTCTCGGACGATGAAAGAGATTGCCGAGATACAGGGACTGTCCGAGTCACGCATCTGTCAGATCCATAAGCAGGCACTCGATTTCATGCGCCTGCGCGGCATTGCTTTACTGGGCCGTGAAGACACAGTTGAGGACGTAGCATAAGGAGAACGCCATGGAATTCCGGTACGCACGCTACACCAAGAAGACCAAGTTCGGCCCAGCGCCGGGGCTGTTGCTTACCTTCAGCGAGGGAGGCGAGCAGAAGCTGATCTACTTCAACTGGCTCAAGACTGAAGAGGGCGGGCCAGAGACGCTGTGGATGGAGGCGCCGGCGAAAGCGTGGAAGCTGCTCGGTCCGCTCAGTCCCATCGCCAGTGTGCTCCAGAGCATTGTCACGCTCGGTGAGCACGTCACGACGCGTGACGAGATGATCGACCAGCTCAAGTCGATGAAGTTCACCGAGGCAGTCTCGGGCCAGGGCGCCGCAACAGGGAAGACGACATAATGCCGCTTATCCAATACAAGAACCGCCTGCACTTCCGCTCGGCCGACGCAAAGGCGCTGCTGGAGGACGCCATCGAGGTGCTCGACGACTACGCTGCGCAAGGGCTGTCGATGACG
>JBDGYW010000672.1:0-4066 GCA_039588935.1 Gemmatimonadota bacterium
ATACAAGCGACCTGACTTCCGTCGTGGGAGAGAGCCGGTTGGACGTGCGCGCCGTTGTGGGTGACCTGAGTCAGTCCCCCCGTAGCCAGATCTTTCACCCAGACCTGCTCCTCCCCCGACCGATTCGAACCGAAAGCAATCTCCTTACCATCCTTGGCCCACGACGGTGACGTGTCCACTCCTATGTGAGTTGTGACCCTCGTCGTTTCTCCGGTGGCGACGTCGCAGGTGTATATATCCAAGTTCCCCCCTACCTCAGTGGCGTAGGCAATGTGCTTCGAGTCGGGCGACCAGCTCAACGGATCCAGCCTGCTGTCGACGGCGACGATAGGTCTGTCTTTACCCCCATCGGCTGGTGCGATGCGAATCCGTCCGTTGCCCGCTACACCGATCGATCGAAACGCGATGCTCTTGCCGTCGGGCGACCAGCGCGGTGCAGACGGCCGACCTTCGCCCGAAACCTCCAGCTTGTGATATTTCAACGGGTCCGGGGTTCCGCTTCGCTCGTAAATCAAGACATTATCGGGATAGTAGTAAATCTGATGGAAGCGCAGTTCACCATTGATGAACGCGCGATCGTAGAGCAGCGGTCTCAACGCCGGTCTCATGTGATGAATCGTCATGCGGTGGAGGACAAGATATCTCACATCCCCCGCCGCGAGATGTTGGATGACCTCCTCGTAGGTCGCGATGGGAATCTCCGCATAACGCCCGCCGGCATAAAAGGCGAAGAACGGTTTCCGGTCGCCTACTTTGTCCTCCGGACCGATCCGGTCCTTGAATTCCGCACCCAGCCTCTTCGCCCACTCATACCCATCCGAAACCGGCTTCTCGAGCTGTTCTCTGTTGACGAACAGGCCCACGATTGTCGAAAGCGCGAGAAAAACATACAGAACCAGACGATATCGCTCCTTGCGCACGCTATTTACGCCGATCATCGCGTAGAGAATGAGCACGGGCATGTACGGAAGTATGAATCTGATCTCGGTCCGTTTGGAAAACAACGGATAGAAAACAAACGGCACAAAAGAAGCGAGTAAAAAGGTCCGTCTTCTGTAAATTCCATACAATGCGAGTAAGGACACGACGGGCAGTAAATGCGCGATCAAACGAAGCTCGTGCGGAAACCTCTTGAAGTAGCTCGTGACGACGCTGGTTTCGCTGTCCTGTTTGGCGATTTCCGCGTCCGCTACCTCCTTGCCCGTGTAGTCGATCCACGATTCCCGCTCGATCCACGGCGAGGCGCTCAAACCAAATTCCCCGGACTTCGGCAACAAAATCAACTGATCCACCATACTCGATAAAACCACGGCGTTGACCGAATATATGACGACGAAACTCACCGCCATTACCGCGCACCGTTTGAGGCGGCGTCGACGCAGAATGACCAGCACGGCAAAAGCGCCGAGAGCTTCCGGCCGGGTAATTGCCGCCATCCCCATCGAAACCCCGGAGGCCAGGTCTTTTCCTCGCGCAAACATGAACAAACCCAGTACGAGCCAGAAGATGTAGATGGATTCCGACATCGTCATCATGGAAAGACGAATAAACAACGGCGTGAGCGCAAGAATGAGGCTGCCAATGAGCGCTTCCCTCCGCCGAACCACGCGTTTGGCCAATAGGTAGAACACCAGCAGCGAGCCAACGCTCGCCAGCAGGGATACGATTTGCGCGGCGCGAACCCCGTCACCGACGAGCGGAAGTGCGGCGGCGATAAAAACGGGGTATCCGATGGGAAACGCGTTGGCGAAGTGGATATTCCCGAACAGGGCTTTCGCCTGATTTATATAGTACGTTCCGTCATACGACACGAGGTCGAACGACCTCAGAAAAGGGATTCTGACGAGTACGCTGACTATAATGAGGACGACATACGCGTAAATGTCGTAACGAGATCGATTCCGGGCGGTATTTTCTTTGTTCTTGGCCATGATCCAGCATACCGATGGTGTCTGCCCAATCGATTGTACCCGACCGCGTGCGGCGACGTCAAATGCACAGATGCTTACAAAATGGGCATTTAGACCACCCTTACCAGTGCGGAAGACGAGCTAATCGCTTGACAAATTCGCCCGAATTTAGGATAATCTAACAATCAACATTGGATCTTGTACAGACCACGCTAGAGCACCAGGCGGGGGGCAACCGAATACCCGCGTCGTGTCTCGGGGCAGAGCCCTCTAGTTCGGCGTTATCGCCAGCACGGGCCAGCCACCCCAAGCAACCGACCAAGATCGAGTAATTCGAGTTTTATCGAGTGGCGAGGCTACGCCTGGCCGGCCCGACCCGGTACGCCGGGCCGCCGCCCGAACGGCGAATCTCGCCCGTGCCCGTCGGAAACCGTCGTCATCGCCTGTCGACAAACCAAATGTCGGCCGGCGTGCGTCGGGGACCGCGCTACCCCCACGTGAAATAAAGTTTTAGGAGGAACCTTTATATGACTACCACACCCAACCGGTCGAACGGCGCGAGCGGTTTGGAGGTACGCGCCCCGTTGTCACCCGAGTTTGCCGAGATCCTGACCCCGGATGCCCTCGGATTCGTGGAGAAACTCGTCCGGGAATTCGGCCCTGTCCGAGAAGGTCTGCTTCGCCGCCGCGTCGAGCGAATGAAACGCATCGTCGCCGGCGAATCGCCGGATTTTCTCCCGGAGACGGAGGCGACCCGGACCGGGGAATGGACCGTCGCGCCCATTCCCGACGACCTGCAGGATCGGCGCGTCGAAATCACGGGTCCGGTCGACCGGAAGATGGTCATCAACGCGTTGAACTCGGGCGCAAACGTATTTATGGCGGACTTCGAAGACGCAAATTCACCGACCTGGGAAAACGCGGTTCGAGGCCAGATCAATCTCCGCGATGCCGCCCGCCGGACGATCACCTTCGATAGCCCCGAAGGGAAACACTACGAGCTGAAAGACAACACAGCGGTGCTCATGGTGCGGCCTCGTGGCTGGCATCTCGTTGAAAAGCACGTCTTTCTCGACGGCGAACCGATCTCGGCCTCTCTATTCGACTTCGGCGTCTACTTCTATCACAATGCGAGGACGCTACTCGACAACGGGACCGGGCCGTACTTTTACCTCCCGAAACTTGAGAACCATCTGGAAGCCCGGTTGTGGAACGACGTTTTTTGCCTGGCGCAGGATCAGCTGGGTATTCCCCGCGGGTCGATTCGGGCCACGGTTCTCATCGAGACGATGCTCGCCGCTTTTGAGATGGACGAGATCCTCTACGAACTGCGGGATCACAGCGCGGGCCTCAACTGCGGCCGTTGGGACTATATCTTCAGCATCATAAAGACATTTCGAAACCGGCCGGAGTTCACGCTGCCCGACCGGGGAGAAGTCACCATGGCCACGCACTGCATGAGGTCGTACTCGCTGCTCGCGATCCAAACGTGCCATCGGCGGAACATCCATGCGATCGGCGGAATGGCGGCGCAGATCCCGATAAAGAACGACGCGCGAGCTAACGAACAGGCCATGGACAAAGTGCGTGCGGACAAAGTCCGGGAATCCGGAGACGGTCACGACGGAACTTGGGTCGCCCACCCGGGTCTCGTCGGCCTGGCCAAGGAGGCGTTCGACGAGCGGATGCCCCAACCCAATCAGATCTCCAATAAGAGAGATGACGTCAACGTCACCGCCAAGGACTTGTTCACCGTCCCCGAAGGTGACATTACGGAGAAAGGTCTCCGTCACAACGTAAACGTGGGCATCTTATACATGGCCGCTTGGCTTGGCGGAAACGGGTGCGTTCCCATCTACAATTTGATGGAGGACGCCGCTACCGCGGAGATATCCCGTTCGCAAATCTGGCAGTGGATTCATCATAGCAACGCCGTCCTCGCCGACGGCCGTGAGGTGGACGCAGAACTTTGTCACCGGATCTTCGACGAGGAATTGGAGAAGATCCGGGAAATGGTGGGCGAGAAGAACTTTACCGCGAGTCACTACTCGAAGGCCCGCGAGCTGATCGAAGGAATAGTACAACAGGGTGAGTTCACGGAATTCATGACCCTCGTTGGATACGGACATTTAGAATGAGTCCCCCCCTGAACCCCA
>JBDGYW010000673.1:0-4054 GCA_039588935.1 Gemmatimonadota bacterium
TGGAAGCTTGATCGGCTCACCCGCCGCACGCGCCATCTCCTCCGGCTGGTCGAGGATGTGTTCCTGACCCACCAGATCGAGCTCCACTCCGTCTCGGAATCCCTGGACACCTCTACGCCGCATGGGCGGTTCGTCCTCACGCTGTTCGGCGGGCTAGCCCAGATGGAGCGGGAATTAATCGGGGACCGCACTCGCGGTGCCCTGGCCTACAAGCGGACGCGACGGCTGCCCACCAGCCATCCCCCCTACGGGTTCCGAGCCAACGGGAAGCGGAACCGCATGGTCCCCGTGCCCGAGGAACTGGAAACCGTCAACCGCATCCTGAGCCGCTGGCGCGTCGGGGGTTCCTATGCCGGAATCGCGGCGGAGCTCAACGCAGAACGCGTCCCAACGAAGCGAGGAGGCCGCTGGCACGCGTCAACCGTCCGCGGCGTAGTCCAACGGCGGGATTGGTACGCTGCAGCTCTGAGCGAATCCTAGGACCCCAGCTTACACGTCCGCACGGGCGTGTAAGGCTAGAGGTCTAAACGCCCATTAAGCGCCTAGTGGTAACTCCCAATACCTCACGGCCTCCCACGAGGCCGCGCCATCTTCCTCTGAAGGGGACGGATTCCGGTGTCCTCGCGCGCGCGGGAGTGTTCCCACGCTACACGCTGCGGTGGGGGACGTAAGGGACCATGGTGGATCTTTTCAAGCGGGTATGCACCGTGAAGACCGAGCTAACGGGCAACAGCCAACTCCACCTGAATCCCCCAAGCCCCGCCCAGGAACGCAGGCCGCTCCCAGAACCTTAGACAAGCGACGCCAAGAACGAGCGGTGTAACCATTTAACTGGCAACAACTTACGGGCATTCACTCCAAATTCTAGTACTCCGTAGTTACCCTTCAATCCTTCATGGCCTCTCGCTGTGGAGGGTGGGCACGATTCCACGAGATTCGGCCCGCGCCCTGTGCTCGACTAAGCACAGGTCAGGGAGCCAGCGGCCCGGGCACCGCGCCCGGTGACCAAGGTAGGCACGTAGGCACGTAAGCCACCCTGCAACGCGGTAGCTACCGCTGTATGCAGGAGGGCCTTTTTCATGTCATCAAACTGCTTGCCTACCCCACCGTCCGTCGAACCGTTATGGGACGCCTGTCAGGTTTTCCAGCGTCTTGGCATTCATCGCAACCTTCTCCACCTTCCCGTCCGAAACAGGTGGATCCCACGGCCGGGCATCGAACGCACCCTGGGCCTAGATCCGGACGCCATCCGGACAGGGCGACGCTCGGGCGGTTGTGTAACACCGAACCCCACACGCCAAGAGCCCAGGCCCCGGGGGTCCAAGTG
This sequence comes from Gemmatimonadota bacterium, assembly GCA_039588935.1. GTDB lineage: Bacteria > Gemmatimonadota > Gemmatimonadetes > Gemmatimonadales > GWC2-71-9 > JBDGYW01. The sequence continues at coordinate 1,328 of JBDGYW010000673.1, forward strand.
AGCCCCCGCTCCCGAGGACCGCGCAGAGACGGTGCCGGCCCGGTCCCACCGATAGCACCTCCCTTCAGTGTATCCGTAGTGACCAACACGGCGCCCGGTGGCACGATGTGCAAAGCCTGTCGGTACGACGAGGCGGCCGACAGAGTTATCAGCGAGACCCAAGCTTATCTGTGCGAAGGACGCGTCAAAGAGGTTTCCTTCGACACAATCCTCTCCTTCATGGCTTTCCGAAAATCGTTGGAGAAGAACGCAGCCCTCATGATGGGGAGGCCCCTCTACTCAGACGCAAGAATCGTCACTCGGGCTGCGCTCAAAGGAATCTCTCCAGAGTCCCGGAAAGAACGACGGATCATCGCGCGAGACCGAGCGCACGTCTCGTGGGCTGACGGACCGACGCTGGTCATGCTCGATCTGGATCAGCCAAATCGGTTTCCCGACGAAGTGTCGGCACACGCCCCAACCGACCCCAATGGCTGGCGGCAACTGCTGACAGATTGCATTCCCGGGCTTGCAGGGGCGCAGATGGGCTGGGCGCCTTCGTCGTCAAGCTACATCTACCTTGGGGACCGAGAGCTACAGGGGCTACGCGGTCAGCGCTACTACTTCGTGGCTGATTGTGGACAAGAAGTTCCGCGAATAAAAGACGCTCTCCACGATGCTCTGGTCTTGCGCGGATTCGTGTGGTACGAGGTGAGCAAGAGCGGCAACCTGCTCGAACGCTTGCCGTTTGACCTATCGGTCTTCCAACCAGAGCGCCTCGACTTTGCCGCTGGGCCTGAATGCACCCTACCTCTCAAGTGGCGCCCACGACCACCACAGGTGTGGAACGACGGCGGCGCTCACCTGAGGGTGGCGGATCTACCAACCACGACGCCGAGCGATCGTCGGAAGATCAATGCTGCGTTGCGTGAGGCTCGTCACGCGAAGCAGGCCGAGGCGAGAGCGCAGCGCGACACATGGAGGGAAAAGAACGCCCGAATAATAGCGCTCAGTGCCAATGTCGATCCATCGCACGCTGAAGCGGTCGCTGAGGCTGCGGTCGAACGTGAGGTGCTGTTGCCGGAGTTCCTTCTCACGGATAGTCACGGAAAAACGGTCAGTGTTGGAGAACTACTTAAAGATCCGAAGAGCCATCACGGCCGACGGTTCCACGACCCGGTTGAACCAGACTACCGAAACGATCCACGGATCGCGGTCTTTTTGGTTGGGGACAATGGCGAGGTGCGAATTTACAGCCACGCGCACGGAGGGCAATCGTGGAAGTGTCAGCGGTCGATTCCGGTGGTACGACAGGGGCTAATCCACGATACGGTAGACCAGATCTCCAACGCCTTGGAACTAGATGATTGCGGCCTATACCGCAACGGTGACGCCCTTGTGTGGGTCAATCACGCCGATGCAAGGATGCGGCCGCTGGACGTCGAGGGGCTTGGGTTGCGCCTCCAGCGAAGATTCGACGTCGTGGCGCAAAACCGGAACGGAAACCGTGTGCCTCAGAACCTCACGCCCCGAGTGCTGAAAGCTTTGCTCTCCGAAGCGACAAGTCTCCCGGTCCGGAATCTCAACACTGTGGTTCGAGGTCCGTTCGCCTTGGCTGACGGAACGGCGGTTGACGCGCCGGGATACGATCCGGTCAGCGAAGTCATGTACGTCTCAGACTCCGTCTATCCACCACGAGTACGTCGTCGGTTGAGCATTGCAGAAGCTAAAGGGGCTCTTCGAGAGCTCTGGTTCGCGGTTCACCTGTTCCCGCTGCAGACAGAGGTAGACCGTGGCGTACTGCTCGCCGCATTGCTGTCCGCCGTAATCCGTCCGAGCATCCTCGTTGCTCCAGGATATTACTTCACGGCGCATGCAGCCGGAACGGGCAAGACGCCGCTCGCACAAGTCATCGGTGTCCTTCAGACCGGGCATCCCGTCGCAGCTAGTCCTCTGCCGGGCAATGAGGAGGAAAGACGTAAGCATCTGTTTGCCAGCCTGAGACAGGGAATGCCGTACCTGCTCTACGACAACACCGATCGGGGTTCCGCGCTCGATTCAGCCGTGCTCGCGAGCTTGATAACTAGCCCGTTGATTGAGGGTCGCGTTCTTGGAATCTCGAACGTCGAGCAACGGCCTAACCGATTGACGATTGCGTTGACTGGCAACAACCTCACCATGCACGGGGACCTCAACCGCCGCATCTTTCCTGTTACGATTGACGCTGCAGTCGAACACCCCTGGGAACGTGAGTTCCCCTTCCATCCGGTAGACTACGTTCGTGCCAACTGGCTAAAAGTCCGGATCGCCGCACTTGAGCTGATTCAGGCTTGGCAGATTCACGGAGCACCCAAAGCCCCCGGCTCGACCGGTTTTCCGGAATGGGATGCCGTTGTGAGGTCCGTCGTACACTGGGTGAGCAAAGAACTCGACACTGAAGTCGGATTTGCCGACCCGGCCGAAGCCTTGCGTGCAGCTTACGTGGCGGATCCGGAAACCGATGTGCTAGGAGGCCTGCTCAAAGCCTGGCACGGGGTGTTCGGGCAGCGGGAAGTCCAGTTGAAGGAGGTGGAAGAGGCCGTTGACCGTGCTGAGTTCGCATCCAGTACGGCGAAGACCATAGTGGCCAAAGGCTCCGCAGAGTGTCTTGAATCGGCCCTGCTCGAAGCGCGGCGAGCAGTCCTCGAGAGCATGGGTATGCCGCACTGGGACCGACAACGGTTCGGGATGTACCTAGCCAAGCATGAG
>JBDGYW010000674.1:0-4054 GCA_039588935.1 Gemmatimonadota bacterium
GGGCACGCTCGTCTTGCGCCGCTTCTTCCCCATGCCAGTCGGAGCCGCCGGTTCTCAAGAAACCGGTTTCTAACGCGAGCGTCGAAATTCTGTTCGCGATCGCATCAACGTGCGCTGGATGCACAACCTCAACTGCGTCAACCCCAGCCGCTTTGAGCCCGATCAAGGTTGCCTTGGTAGCGCGGGAGCGCAAGTGCGCCGCAGACGTCACCCCACCGAGTGAACGTACCAACTCAGTTACGTCTCTTAGTTCGGGTAGCCTCTTTGGCACAAATGCTGGCCGCTTTGCAGCAAGATACTTGCGGAAAGCATCATTTGTGTCAGATGCCGCACCGCATTCAACGATTGCGCGGGCGACATGGGGACGTCCTACTGCCCCGCCCTTTGCATTTTCGAAGATGTCTTCCAGATCGACAACTACTCCGATATCTGCGAGACGCTTGACTATCGAACCCGCTCGGCGGGCGCGCATCGTTTGCTGGTGGTGGATGAACCCGGTCAGCCGCGAATCTTTGTGCGGGAGGAAATATGCGAGGAGATGCACCTCACCCCAAGACGCAGCCACGCTGAATTCGCACCCGGCGATTACCCTGACTCCACATTCACTGCCTCTGTCTGCAGCCTCATCATACCCCTCGATCGCATCGTGATCGGTGAGTGCGATTGTCTCGAGGTCAGCGCTCGCGGCGCGCTCGACTACAACCCGAGGCGGGTACTCTCCGTCAGATGCGTCGGAGTGAACATGTAGATCGATTCCCAATGACTCTCTTCCAGTGTTATTTCGGATTGGAACATTCTGCCAATTGATGCATGATTTTGGGTATGCACGTCGCTGACGGTCTTCATAACGTTGCCGACATGAATCCTTACGCGAACCCATCGACCCGGAGGCAATGGTACCACGTTGTCTGTGCGCTGTACCGAAGCCGAGCGTTGCTGAAGATACCTGCCACCGCCCGTTTCTGCGAACGCGCAGTCGCCGAGGCTTGCTCAGCCCCTGGATGGAAAATAGACACCGTAGCTGCCTCACCAACTCAGCTAAGGCTACTGGTGCTGGCACCATCCGGTTTGGCTCGAGACAGCATTATTCACGCGATACGCAGGCCAGCATCGGTGGCCATCCGTCGGTCGGGTGCCATACCGCCTGGTCATCGAGTCTGGGGGGGAAACGCGTGGTGCTTCGCGGTCCGAAATGACGCCACCGTCACCGCGGTCCGAAACCACCTACTAGCGATAAGCGCATCGGGCTCAACGCAACGGCGCTTGGCCACTTCAGTGCAGTGGCCAAGCGTCGTGCCTCAGTAGGCTCTCCGGTATCCGCGTTACGTGGACATCTCGGCTTCGTAGCCTGCTGACGTTATCGCGTCGACGAGTGCATCCTGGCTAGTCTTGTCATCGTCGAAGTCGATCTCAGCGAACCCGTCAGCCAAATCCACATACACTCCATAGACACCAGCCACAGTCTTGACTGCGTTCTCCACACGACCGCGGCAGTGGTCGCAGGTCATTCCTTTCACGGTGAGATTCACGGTAGCCATGGTCTGACCTCGCGCGGTTCAGTGGGCACCTCTCGAAACATGGGCAGGGTGCGCCTTCTGGTGTACAGTGGTAAAAAAGCCCTTCGCGAGCTTCTCTGCCTCACCCTGGTAGATCTGATCCGTCTCAACTGTCACCCTCGTGTAATGACCTCCCTCAGGCCTCACGTCGAGCGAGATTCGACCCACCGAGCAAGCAAACGCCCTGGTTCGCGCCTCACTCTCCGCAGGTGTGCCAATGGATTCGAAATACCGATCGGCTTCAGCGAGTACTTCTTCAGGTGGTAGTGATGTTCGATGATAGAATCGCATGTCTGATCAGTTTCCAGAGGGTTTGAAGTTGTTGAGTCGCAGACTGTTCCCTACCACGCTGAGACTCGACGCCGCCATTGCTGCACTCGCCACTATGGGGCTCAGGAGCAATCCCGTAAGCGGATATAGTACGCCTGCGGCAAGCGGTATACACAGTGCGTTGTAAAGAAATGCGAAGAACAGGTTTTGCCGAATCGTGCGCATCGTGCGTTGTGACAGTTCAACAGCTGAAACGAGTGAATTGAGATCACCTCTGACGAGCGTGACATCTGAAGCCTCGATCGCAACATCGGTGCCAGTACCGATGGCGAAGCCGATGTCCGCCTGTGCGAGCGCGGCGGCGTCGTTGATGCCGTCTCCGACCATTCCAATCGTTCGCCCATCTGCCTGCAGACGCTTGATCTCATCCACCTTATCGGACGGCCCTACCTCGGCGATAACCCGATCGATCCCAATCTCTTTTGCGACGAGTCCCGTAACCACCTTACTATCGCCACTCAGCACAAACAGTTCGAAGCCCATTCGTTTGAGCCTGGCCATGGACTCGGATGCCTCGGATTTGACGGCATCCGATATCACTATCAGCCCCTGGACGGTGTCATTTACAACGACCACGAGCGGTGAACGTCCAGAGAGTATGTGGTGCTCCGCTTTTTCGCTGAGGCCCCCCAAGTCGAGACTCCGCTCCTCGGAGTGCCGAACACTGATTACCTCGACGAGGAACTTTCCAACCAGGCCACGGACTCCACGACCTTCCATTGCGACAAAACGCTCCACCTCCGGAACCTCAATCAGCTTTTCTTGGGCCGAATCGGAAATGGCAGAGGCCACTGGATGTTCGGAGCGCGACTCGACTGCCGCCGCCAGTTTCAGCAACTCAGAGGCTCCGACCGTTGTTCCGTCCGCTCGTTTTTTGCCCAACACATGTGTGACTGTCGGCGTTCCCTCCGTAATGGTGCCCGTCTTGTCGAACACCAGCGTGTCGATCCGGTGTACCGTCTCTAGTGCCTCACCGCCGCGAATCAAGATCCCGAGTTCCGCTCCCTTTCCTGTTCCAACCAGGATCGCCGTGGGCGTGGCGAGGCCGAGAGCACAGGGGCATGCGATCACGAGTACGGTTACCAGTGCAACCGTCGCGAACACGAACTGAGGCGCGGGACCAAATACGAACCACACCACGAAAGCCACGATCGCGATGGCGATGACTACAGGCACGAAGACTCCGGCAACCTGGTCCGCAAGCCTCTGGGTAGGCGCCTTCGTCCCCTGAGCTTCCTCGACCAAGCGGACGATTTGTGCAAGCATTGTATCCTTGCCGACGGCGTGAGCCTCGATGGTGAACGACCCCAATCCGTTTCCAGTACCGGCAAAGACCATATCTCCAGGCTTTTTGTCGACTGGCATCGGTTCTCCAGTCAACATCGCCTCAGACACACTCGACTCCCCGGAAATCAGGACACCGTCAACCGGGATCGACTCGCCCGGGCGAACCATCACCGCATCTCCCACCTCGACCTCTTCGATCGGAATCTCCCGGTCTTTCCCGTTTCGCTGCACACGAGCCGTCTTTGGCCTGAGGCCGACTAGGCGCCCAATCGCCTCAGACACACGCCCTCTCGCGTTTGCTTCGAACAACCGCCCAAGGATAACCAGCGCGATGATTCCGTTTACTGCCTCGAAGTACACATCGGCCGGAAGCCCTGCACCACTAAAGACGGCCGGAATGAGGGTCGCGACAGCTGAATAGAGAAACGCCGCCCCGGTCCCGACCGCTATGAGGGTGTTCATATCCGCAGTGCGGTGTTTCAGGCCGCTCAGTGCGGCCACGTAGAATTGGCGGCCGCACCAGAGCAGCACCGGTACGGTAATGGCCAGCATCGCGAGACGGAGAACATCGTGTGGCAGCTGGTAGAGCTGCGGAAACAACGTCTGAAGCGTGCCGTTCAGCGGTGCCATCAACCGAGCAGAGATGTCTCCGCTCTTTGCGTTCATGCCTTCCATCAGCGGCATCGACCCAACCATGGAAAGCACTGCAGCAAGCGCTGCGACGACGAAACGCCAGCGCAATCGCCTGGTCTCGAGCGCGCGTCGGGTCCTTTCCCGCTCAACCGGATCTTCAGTCGGTAAAGGCTCTGCAACCGAAAACCCAGTTCCCTCCACCGCGTCTTGGAGGGAACTGGATTTTCGGTTGCAGAGCCTTTACCGAC
>JBDGYW010000675.1:0-4047 GCA_039588935.1 Gemmatimonadota bacterium
AATCCCACCAACCCCAACGAACTCTACGCGGCGATGTGGCGCGGAGAGCGAAAACCCTGGACAATGATCAGCGGAGCGCGGGAAGGGGGCGTCTACAAGAGCACTGACGGTGGCGACACCTGGGTGAAGCTCACGAACGGGCTGCCGAGCGGCCTCGTTGGCAAAATCGGCGTGGCGGTCTCACCCGCGAATCCTAATCGCGTATGGGCGATCGTTGAGGCTGAAGATCCGGACATCGGACTTTACCGGTCGGACGACGCGGGCGGATTGTGGACGAAAGTCAGTACCAATAGCGGTATTCTCTCTCGGCCATGGTACTTCTACTACATCTGGCCGCATCCCACTGACGAAGACGTGCTTTGGGTGGGAAACTCGGGGCTCCACAAGTCGTCAGACGGCGGGGAGCTTTTCTTGCGCATAGCGATGCCACACAGCGACCACCACGCTATGTGGATCAATCCGACCAATCCGGACATCATGGTTGAAGGCAATGACGGCGGCGCTACGGTGTCACTCGACGGCGGCACCATGTGGTCGATCCAACTGAACCAGCCAACCGCTGAGTTCTATTCGGTAACCGTTGATAGCCAGTTCCCCTACCGGGTTTATGGGCCACAGCAGGACAACAGCACGATTTCGGTGCCCAACCTGGTACCCGGATCGGGCATCAGCTTTCAACACTGGTTGTCGCATGGGGGATGCGAGACCGGTCCGGTTGCGGTTCGCCCCGACGATCCCAACATCTCCTACTCGGGCTGTTTCGGTGGACGTCTGGCCCGATTCGACTATCGCACACAGCAGTTCCGCCAGATTCGCGACTATCCCGAAAACCAGGCGGGAATGCCGGAGTCGGGCCTCAGGTATCGTATCCAGTGGAACGCGCCTATTGTCTTGTCGCCTCACGATCCCCATGTGCTGTATCAGGGGTCACAATACGTACACCGCTCGACCAATGAGGGGCAAATTTGGGAGGTTATCAGTCCCGATCTCCCGGCCCGCGACACCACCCAGTTCGAAATGGCGGGTGGGCCGATTTCCCACGATATCACGGGGGTCGAGACATACTCGTCACTGCTCGCACTCGCCGAGTCGCCCCACCGGGCTGGAGAGATCTGGACCGGATCGAACGACGGCAATGTGTTCTTGACGCGTGATAACGGGGGATCGTGGACCGATATCACCCCGCCTGACCTCCCCGTACCAAGCACCGTCAACAGAATTGACCTTTCGCGGCACGTTCCTGGGAAGGCATATGTCACCGCCTATCGATATCGCCTCGATGACTTCGCGCCGTACGTGTATCGGACCTCCGACTACGGGACAACGTGGACCAAACTCACTGATGGCACCAACGGGATCCCCGGCGACCATCCTGTGCGTGTAGTACGCGAGGATTCTGAGAGAGAAGGCCTCCTCTTTGCTGGAACCGAGTTCGGGTTGTTCGTCTCGTTCGATGACGGCGCGCGTTGGCAGTCACTCCAGCTGAACCTCCCAATAACACCGGTGACCGATCTGCTGGTGCACCACGGCGACCTCGTAGTGGCCACTCAAGGGCGCTCGTTCTGGATCTTGGACGACATCACACCGCTTCGCGCACTAACAGAGGAAGCGGCGGATGCCGACGCGTTACTATTTCAGCCGAGGCCAACGTACCGCACTTCGGCACGGGGAACTGTGGGGCACTGGGACCGTGACAGGATACTCGGCGCGACTCTGCCACGGAGTTGGAAGGGCCAAAACCCGCCGGAAGGGGTGATCGTGTATTACCTGCTTCAGTCTCAGCCAGATTCGGTGACCGTTGAAGTACTGGAGCGCGATGGATCGTTGGTCCAGCGTTATTCTGGTGGATCGGTTTCTTCAGGAGGTGGATTGAACCGTTTCGTGTGGAATCTGCGATATCGCGGGCCGCAAGGCGGGGGAATGCAAGGGCCACGCGCAGCACCAGGTACCTACCGCGTTCGTGTGACCGCGGACGATTGGACGGACACGGCATCGTTTGAGGTTCTGAAGGATCCCCGTCTCACGGATGTCACGGTGGCCCACCTGCGGGAACAGTTCAGTTTCCTAATGGAAGTGAGTGCATCTTTCGAGCACCTGAGCGAAGCGACCTCTCAGATCCGTGACTTGAGGGCCGAAGTCGATTCAGCTCTGGCCACTGTTGGGGGGAGGGCAGGGGGGGAAGTCGGTCAGCTTGCCGAGCAGGTTCGGGCGGGTCTTTCCGAGATTGAGGAGATGCTGATCCAATCTAGGCCCGGCGGGTGGGCTAATGAACCGAAGATCCGTGGGCACCTTGCCTGGGTCGCCACAGCTGCATCGAGTCAGCGAGGGATTCAGTACGATGCGCGACCCACCGACCAGCTGTGGGAGAGGTTCAGGGATCTCGCTGCCGAACTGGAGGCCGCGATTGCGGGGCTGGAGCGTCTCATCAACGAGGACGTGTCTAGGCTCAGGGAATTGCTCCGCGGAATCGCGGATGGTGTTGACGCCAATACGGAAGTTGTGACAGAACACAAAGGAAGGGGCAGGTAGACGGTGTCCTGGACGCTCCCCGATGCAGGTCTTTTTGGACTACAGCCAGCTTGCCCGGGAGAAACAGGTCGCATCTCGAGGGCGAAGACGGGGAACCTATTAACTCAGATCGTGACCATTTCATCCGATGCTGGTCACCTGTGGTGAATCGCCGCGAGTGATGACGCCGCTACATCTAAACCGGCACTATCCGAGGATAACCGTTTGAGTGAAGACAAGGTGATCTCGCCTGAGCATCCAGCGCACCGTCGAGTCTCTCAGGGCGAACTGAGAGTAGTTCTGGAAGAACACCGAAAGTGGGTTGAGTCGAACAGCGGAGACGGGGCGCGTGCGGACTTGAGCGAGGTGGACCTCAGTCGGGCACATCTCGGCGGGATGTATTTGGTAGATGCCAACCTCAGCGGGGCCAACCTCAGCGGGGCTAATCTCTGGTCGGCGCATCTAGCCGGAGCCGACGTTAGCGGGGCAAACCTCAGTGGTGCCAACCTTATCGGGGTGGACCTCAGCGGTGCGAATTTCAGCGGGGCGAACCTCTGGTCGACAACCCTCAGCGGTGCGAATCTCGGCGGTGCAGTTCTTTCCAAGGCGGACCTCACCAAGGCGGACCTCAGCGGGGCGGACCTCACCAGGGCGGACCTCAGCGGGGCGAACCTCAGTGGGGCGAACCTCAGTGGAACGGACCTCGGCGGGGCGAAATTCCACAGGGCTAACCTCACCAAAGCCGATCTCAACCGAGCGAACCTCACCGAGGCGGACTTCAGCGGGGCTAACTTCAGCGGGGCCAACCTCTGGTCGACGAACCTCATCGGCGCTGATCTCAACGGGGCGAACCTCAGCGGGGCGAACCTCATTGGGGTGGACCTAAGGCAGGCGAACCTCAGTGGGACGGACCTCGGTGGTGCGAACCTCAGCAGTGCCAACCTCAGTAACGCAGACCTCAGTAACGCAGACCTCAGCAAGGCGTACCTAGGCGGGACGGACCTCTGGTCGGCAAACCTCAGCGGGGCCAGACTCTGTTACGCGAACCTCAATGGGGCGAAGCTCTGGTCGGCGGACCTCAGCGGGGCGGACCTCCGGTCGGCGAACCTCAATGAGGCAGATCTCTGGTCAGCGAACCTCAGCGGGGCGGACCTCAGCCGAGTCTCGCTGGCCAATGCTAACCTGTCGTACGCGACCCTCAGCGGTGGATTGGTATACGGGATCTCCGCGCGGGATCTGAATCTCAAGGGTGCCACTCATCTGGACTTGGTGATCACTTCGCACAGTGGATCGGCCATAACAGTGGACAACCTCGAGTTTGCTCAATTCTTGTACTTACTGCTCAAGAAACCGGAGATACGAGATGTCATCGACACGATCACGTCCAGAGTCGTGTTGATCATCGGGCGATTTAGGGACGACCGGAAGGAACTTCTAGATGCCATCCGCGACGAACTTCGGGAGCGAAACCTCGCGCCCGTAACGTTCGACTTCGTGAAGTCTACCGGAGAGGACCTGCCAGGAGCCATTGAGACTCTC
>JBDGYW010000676.1:0-4034 GCA_039588935.1 Gemmatimonadota bacterium
GGATTATCCGGAACAGCGCGCTCGATACTCTCTCTGCGGGCGAAACGGTCCAGGTAGAGGTGCTCCGCGATGTTGAACTGGTCGCGGACGCGCTTCGCGCCCGAGGTGCAAACGTGAATTCCGCCGGTCTCCGCCTCGAGGTGACGACTACAGAACACGACCCCTACGATCTCATCACTCAGGTGCTCGCGGAGACCGGTGCGGGGTTGCAGATGCTGCGCCCCAGTGTGACGACGCTCGAGGATGCCTATCTCAGCGAGGAGCACGGAACTTGATGAGTACTGAGGGGACTGTTTACGATCTCGGCTACACGCCTCACGAGGGCCCGCGTCTGGGTAGAGCTGGAGCGTTTCGCGCCATGGTTGTGGACGGAACCAGACGATCGCTGGGGCTGCGCAGGAAGCCGTGGGCCAAGGTGCTGCCGTGGGCGTTGGTTGCCTCTGCCATCGTACCGGCCGCCTGGTTCGTCGCGTTGACGTTTGTAATCGAAGGTGTCACAGTGGAAGACGTAGGCCCGTTCGGGTCTCCGTCAGAGTTCTTCGAGGTCATCGGGTCGCTGTCCATGCTCTTCGTTGCGCTCGTGACATCGATACTCCTCATTCCCGATCGCAAGTATGGCGTGCTCTCCATCTACGCGTCGCGCCCGATTCGTGCCGCAGACTATCTGCTTGCGCGGGCCGCGACGATTGCTGGCCTTACGTTTCTCTACATCATTATCCCTCAGGCGATTCTGTTCTTTGGAATCTCGGCACTCAACGTGGACGGAATGTGGGCGGGCCTGCGCGAAAACGCGGATCAGATCCCTGAGATCCTGGGGACCACGGTTGCGTTTGTCATTGGCTACGGTGCTCCAGCCTTCCTGGTGTCCCTGTACGGCAAACGTGTGGCGATGGCCACCGGCATCTACGTGGTAACGATGTTTATGACGGGAGCGCTGAGTGATGCTCTGCCGAGGGCGAGCCAACTGTTCGTTTTCAAGGTGCTCGCACCTTTGTCGCTGTTCTTCAACCCCTTCTCGGTCCGGGACTGGCTGTTCGACCAGGTGGACGCGGCCATGCCTTTGGATCGCGTGGATATGGCGCCGTGGGTTGGTGGCATAGTCATTCTCGTGTTGGCTGCTATCACTGCAGTCCTCGCAGTTCGCCAGTATCGGAAAGAGATATGACGGAACTGCCGCCCGATCCTGCTCTGGTCGCGGAAGCGACAGTCGAGGTGAAAGGCGTCTCCAAGTGGTTCGGTACCAAAGTAGCCGTGTCCGACATGACCTGTTCGTTCGGACCGGGCATTACCGGTCTACTGGGGCCGAATGGAGCGGGGAAAACCACGCTACTCCGGATGATCACGGGGCTGCTGCGTACCTCCGAGGGCACGGTGTCGGTGTTCGAAGAGGACCCCAACAAGCAGACCAGAATCTATGAGCGTATCGGGTTCGTGCCTGAGGATGATGCGGTGTACGGATTCCTGACGGCCCGAGAGTTCGTCCGTTACGCGGCTCAGCTCAGCAAGGCGGACAGTTCGCCGGCCGCGGTGGAAAAGGCGCTTTCCAAGGTCAACATGCTATCCTCGGCCGATCGACCAATCGCGGAGCACTCCAAAGGAATGCGGCAGCGGACCAAGGTAGCCGCGGCTCTCGTCAACGATCCGGACCTGCTGATTCTCGACGAACCGTTGAATGGTGCAGACCCCGCCCAGCGCACCGTTCTCATCGCGTTGTTCCATGAGTTGGCTGCGGCGGGCCGGACGCTCATCGTGTCGTCACACGTGTTGGCCGAAGTGGAACGAATGACGGACAGGGTAATCGCAATCCTCGACGGAAAGCTCGCCGCCGCGGGAGGAATTCGCGCCATTCGATCGGCCATGTCACACATTCCACACAAGGTGCGAATCGAAGCCGACCAGCCTCGGTTGTTAGGCAAGGTGCTTCTCGACCTGCCCGCCGTGGTTGGAGTCCAGGTCCAGGAAGGTAGTCTGGAGATCGAGACGATAGACTTGGCGGCGCTTGGATCTTTCCTTCCCGGTGCCGTAAGGGAAAACTCGCTCCGAATCACGCGGTTCGAGATGGCCGACGCCTCGCTCGAGAGCGTCTTCAGACACCTTTTGAGAGATCGTTTATGAGCGCGTTCGCTGCGATCGTGCGCGTGACGATCCGTCAGCTCGTAGGGCGGAAACGAGCTGTGGGGTTCGGTTTGTTGAGCCTAATTCCTGCAGGCCTCTTGCTGGCCGCGTCACGGGCCCGGGAACTGGATGGGATCGACACCGACTTCGGCGTTTTGGTGGTGATTCCCTTTTTCTCAATCGTACTGCCCCTCACTACGCTCATTCTGGCCGGTTCGGCCCTGAGCGACGAGCGGCGCGACAAAACTCTATCGTTCCTCGTACTCCGCCCCATCGGCCGCCTGCAGATTGTCGTGGCCAAGACTCTGGCGGCTTTCGCGGCTTCCGCGATGTTCGTGGTCGTATGTGCGACGCTGCTATGCCTGACCTACGTGGTGGTGGGAGGTGAGATCGGCGTATTGCCATCCATCGTGGTGGGGGGCACGCTGGCTTGCGTGCTGTACAGCTCGGTGTTCGTGCTTCTGGGTTATGTGACGACGAGGCCCACCCTGGTTGGAATCCTCTACGTAATCTTCATCGAGAGCTCGCTCGTCGACGAGTTACCACGCATCTCCTCCATTTCGCCGTGGCGCGTCGGTCTCGCGGCTACTATCGACATGATGCCGCAGGAATTTCCATCTCGAGTGATCCTGGGGGCCATAGGCAACCTGGCGCCGTCCATGCCCAGTGCTCTCGGTGCGACAGCGGTGGCGGCGGTGGTCGCAGTAGGGATTTGTACGATCCTATTGAGTCGAACCGACTCCGTCTGATCGATAGTCCGCAAACTCGCGGAATAACGCCGCGACCCAGCGTGAAAGGTAAAAGACGTCGGCGCTGGTGTTGGTCATGGTGACTACGACCATATCTCTATCTGGCAGGATCATCAGTCTTGCCCGACCGCCTATGACACTACCGCCATGGGTGATATAGGGAGTACGTCCCCCTTCTTCACCCAGCCCCACAGTCCCAATGCTCCAGCCATAACCGTAGCCCGTCTCCCAGCCGGAGTTCAGACGCAAAGGAGTCCAGAAGAGGTCGACAGTTTCCTGCTGAAGGAGCTCGGCATAGAGCATGGCGAAACCAAAGCGGACCAGCTCAGATGGCGTCGAGAGGAAACCACCCGCGGCCATGGCGCAGCTCATATCCACCTCGTGCGCCTGCCGCATCACACGGAACGCATGTCGTCGATCGTACTTTGTCGCCGCACCGGGTACGGTTCCTAGGTCAGGGATTGTACGGTCCAGCCCAAGGGGTGCGAAGACCTCCCTTTGCATGAAGTCCAGATACGGTTCGCCGGCAACGGCTTCCACCACGGCGCCCACCAGCATGTAGCCGTAGTTCGAGTACCTGTACCTGAGGCCGGGTTCATGCAGGAGGGTGTCCTCGGAAATCCTCTCCATCTCTTCAACGCCGTCGTCACAAGGAACCTTTCTCAACGCCTCGTACGAACCCATGTTCCTCAGGCCGGCGATGTGGCCCATCACCTGGCCGGTGGTGAATGTCCACCTCTTCTCGGGGAAATCGGGCAAATACTCGTGAATGGGTAGCTCGAAATCGAGCAGCCCTCTTTCGTAAAGCAATCCTGCGGCTGTTGCTGTGAGAGGTTTCGAGATGCTGCCGACGGGGTAGAGAGTCTGAGGAGTGGCTGGTGTTTGGCGTGAGAGGTCAGACCACCCGAAAGCCTCGGCCCACACGACCTCACCGCCTATTCCAACCGCCACGGAAACGCTCGGCAGATTTAGGTCGGCCATATGAACGCGGGCGGCGGTCTGCGCCGTGTCCACCGCTTCCAGGTACTCAGTCGCCGGTGGCGCGAGCAGATTGGAGGGAATCCCCTCCGTGGGAGCTTGTTGAGTACAGGCACCAAGCGCCGCGACCAACGACGTCGTCGCGAGGAGTCTCAATCCCATTCGTCCTCGGGGTTCGAGAGACCGACCAAT
>JBDGYW010000677.1:0-3596 GCA_039588935.1 Gemmatimonadota bacterium
AACCATGGTGGGCCATGATCCTCGTATAGGTGCTGACGGAGAATGGTCGTGCTGAATCCCACTCCTACTGCGTCGACCGGCCAGAGTTCGCATCCACCTCCGATGCCGTAAGCAAACCCCGTCGCGGTGCCCGGTTGATTATAAGACGCAGGGACAACCAGTGGTTGGTCCTGGAGAACGGTTGGGAGCATCCACCGTGTAAGTTCGATGGAACTCCTGACATACTGGATAGGGAATGAGACGTACGGTCTGATCTTGTTGTCGGCAAAGCGAAAACCAGTCCGCCAGTTGGCGCCCGCGCCCAATATATGGCGGTCTCCACTCGCCCTGGTACCGGTCACCGCACCCTCACCGGTGCTGGTCACCACGTCGGTTACTCCGTACCACGCCTGCAATCCAACACTGTGATCCGCGTTGAGAAGGTCAACAGGGACCGGTGTTCTTAGATCGACTGCAAAGGTGTAGCCGATTCCGCCAAACACGCGCACGACTGATCCGGAGATGCTTGGACGAGGGATAGGGAACAGTTGAGCGCTGGAACCCGCAGACGCAACAACGCTGAGTCCGAGTACCGCGAGAATGGAACGCTTCAACAAAGAGCTTGAAGTCATCGGAGAGTCCTCCGCCCGGTGTTGGCTGCAGTCGTTGGGTATTTGAAAGATCGGTGATTGCAGTCATCTTCCGCAACCTGATACACCGACCGGGGTCGAAGTTGCCGTGTGGGAAGAGAGGATATCAACGGTTTTTCGCCTGTCTCAGTCTCGCCAGCAGGTGCCTGACCTCATTGGAGTATCTGTTTGTGTTGGTCAGACCGGTGGCGGTGTGTAGCTTCTAATGTTCAATTTCGTGTGGTGCCAACGCATACCTACATTTGAGGTAGGCGAGCCACCGTCGCACTTGGCTCTTTTCACCCAGCCATCATAGAGGGAGTGAACGTGCAGGAGACGATCCGCTTCACACTGAACGGTGACCCCGTGGCGGTTGAAACGGAGGCCAACCGGAAACTCCTCTGGGTTCTCCGAACTGACCTGGGGAAGACGGGCACCAAGTTTGGATGCGGTGCTGGCATTTGCGGATCCTGCACAGTCGTCGTGGACGGTGCGCCAGTGAGATCCTGCATTGTCAACGTCGACTATGTGCAGGGGAAAAGCGTGACCACGATCGAGGGCCTTGCCGCGGACGGACAACTTCATCCGTTGCAGCAAGTTTTCTTCGAGCATGGTGCCTACCAATGCGGTTATTGCACGCCGGGCATGATCATGAACGCGTACGGCCTGCTTCAGGACAACTCCAGGCCGACTCGCGACGAGATTGTGCAGGGTATGGAGAACAACCTCTGTCGTTGCTCGGCTTACAAGAGGATCATCGAGGCCATTGAAAGCTACGCCGGCTCGAATGGAGGCGACCATGACTAACGTTTCCCAGATGGACCGGCGTGAGTTCGTGAAGATACTCGGTGGTGGAATTGTGGTGTGCGTCAATCTCGGCCCAGTGACTGTCTTCAATTCTCATGCGGAGCCTGTATTTCAACGAGGTTACCCCGAGGACATCAACGCGTATCTCCACATCGCGGAAGATGGCAAGATCACGTTTTACTCCGGCAAGATTGAGATGGGGCAGGGCATAATGACTTCCCTGACTCAAATGGCCGCCGAAGATCTCAGCGTTGGCCTGGACTCGATCCACATCGTGATGGGCGATACGGACACCTGTCCCTACGACATGGGCACCTTCGGTTCGCTGACCACCCGGATGTTCGGCCCCGCCGTTCGAGCGGCAGCTGCCAAGGCCCGCCTGGTCCTGACCGATCTCGCCGCCGAGCGCCTTGGAGTTGACCGACAGACGCTATCAGTCGAGAACGGTGTGGTCTACGTAACTGACGATAGGAGCCGTCAGGTTAC
Source organism: Gemmatimonadota bacterium (assembly GCA_039588935.1). Lineage (GTDB taxonomy): Bacteria > Gemmatimonadota > Gemmatimonadetes > Gemmatimonadales > GWC2-71-9 > JBDGYW01. The sequence continues at coordinate 1,902 of JBDGYW010000677.1, forward strand.
CTACGGGGAGCTTGCGCGTGGTCAAGAAATCACACACGCGGTAGAGGAGGAAGCGGTTCAGCGCACCGTGCAGGAGTTCACGGTCATGGGACGGTCACCATTGCGTCTGGATGGTGTGGAGAAGGTGGCTGGGGCAGCGGAGTATGCCGGCGACATAAGACTCCCCGGAATGCTCTATGCGCGCATCCTCCGCCCTCCCGCGCACGGCGCCACACTGACACGCGTGGATACGTCAGCGGCCGAGTCGATGCCAGGTGTAACCGTGGTGAACGAAGCTGGGTTGGTGGCTGTGCTTTGTGACGACCCGGAGCTGGCAGGCAGGGCCCTGAGTCAGGTAGACTCGGATTTCAACGAGCCAACCTCCGCAGTGGACACAGAGAGCATATTCGATCACCTGGTCGATGCGGCCCCCGAGCCGAACATCCCCGAGCAAGAGGGTGATCTGAGTGTCGGCCGGGCTGCGTCTGCGCGTACGTTCGAGGAGACGTACCACAATAGCTACGTGGCACATGCTCCGATCGAGCCGCATACAGCCGTGGCGCAGATCGCGGACGGAAAGGCGACTGTGTGGTCTTCTACGCAGGCGCCGTTCACCGAGCAGCGTATGATCGCCCAGGCGCTCGACTTCGACGCCGATAACGTTCGGGTGATCACCCCATACGTAGGAGGCGGGTTTGGCGGCAAGGTAGGTGGACAACAGGCCGTCGAGGCGGCGCGACTCGCGCAGATCACCGGTAGGCCCGTTCAGGTAGCCTGGACGCGAGCCGAGGAGTTCTTCTACGACACCTTCCGGCCGGCCGCGACGATCAACGTGGCGTCGGGAGTGGACGACAGCGGCAAGCTCACCCTCTGGGACTACCAGGTGTACGGAGCGGGAGCACGAGGATCGGACGTCTTCTACGATGTTCCGAACAAGAGTGTCAGGGTGTATGGCGAGTGGGGCAGGGCGCCGGAAGGTATGCACCCATTCGCGGTTGGAGCGTGGCGGGCTCCTGCTGCGAACAGCAATCGGTTCGCGGCGGAACAGCAGATCGAGATAATGGCGTACGGCGTCGGCATCGACCCGTTGGAGTTCCGGCTTACTAACACGAAAGATGAACGTATGCTGGGCGTGTTGAGAAGAGTCGCTGAAGCGTACGGCTGGCAGCCACGATCCACACCGGCACGCAATGGACGTGGCCGTGGGCTAGCCTGCGGAATCGATGCCGAGACGTACGTTGCTCTGATCGCGGACGTGAGCGTCGATACAGGTTCGGGCTCGGTCAAAGTGGACCGCGTGGTTTGCGCTCAAGACATGGGAGTCGTGGTAAATCCCGATGGTAGCCGGATGCAGATGGAGGGGTGTATCGCGATGGGGCTCGGCTACGTCTTCAGCGAGGAGATCCGGTTCGAGGGCGGGCATATTCTCGACTCGAACTTCGGCAGCTACAAGCTTGCCAGGTTCTCCCAGATGCCCGAAATCGAGACTGTATTTGTCTCCAATGACGACCTTCCACCCAAGGGCGGTGGCGAACCCGCCATCATCAACATGGGGGCGGTGGTCGCCAACGCGATTTTCGACGCGACGGGGGCGCGATTGAATCGTCTGCCGATGACTCAGGACAGGGTGCTGGCTGCACTTTCTGAGGCCTAGGCCCAGATTCAGCCATCGCCGGAGTCGCTTTCGGTTGCAGCGGCCCGCTCATCTATGCAGGC
>JBDGYW010000677.1:3644-7663 GCA_039588935.1 Gemmatimonadota bacterium
AGGCCAGTGCGTCCTCGGCGGCTTCGGCAACATCCTCGTGGCTGTCTTCGAGTAGCTTCTGTAAGGCAGATCGTGCACTCTCGTGTCCGATCGCGCCGAGTAGGTCGGCAGTGTCACCCCGCCGCGCCGCATCACCCGTTTCCAGGCTAGGGATTATCTGATCGACCAGGGTGTCCAGGCAGGCGGGAACCTCTTCGACGGCGTTTTGCGCTGTTAGGCTGAGGCCGATTCGTTGCTCCAGGGTGCTCTGGTTCCACAGCTCTGCAAATGCTGAGATGCCATTGCCATCCACGAGGCTGGCAGTGGCGTCCGCTATGCGGCCGGATTTCACAAGCGAAACGAAGATCGCCTCTTCGGCCGCAGGTCCCTGAAGCTCCTCCAGGTGACGGATCAACTCTTCCTGCGACACGACTCCGACGATTGTAAGGCCACCGTTCACCACCGTTGTCGGCACCGAACGGACCTGATACCGGGAGGCGTGTGCGACAAATTGGCTGGCGTCTACAACCGAGACCGTCAGGTTCGTATTTGCGGCAGCTAGCTGAGTCGCCGCATGCACGCCGTGTGGACAGTTGGGGCAGCCAGGCGCCACAAACACAACGATATCAAAGGGATTGATCAGGCCGTCGAGTTCAGCTTCGGTTGCGTCAACACCTGTACCGCAAGCCAAGGCTGTGAGCGTAGCGAGGAACGGCGCCTCTTCGGGACCTTCTGGAACAGCCTGGTAGTGCACGATGTCCCGACCGTCTGCTCGAATGGTGAGAGCGGGCACGTGTGCAGCACATGCGGCAGTTTCTGTCGATGAATCCACAGCTCCGGAGGTCACCTCCTCGATCTGCTGAGCGACTGTTGCCAGTCGGCTCTGAAATTCGCCTTCTTCCTCACTCTGTCTCAGGACGAGCGAGATTGGCACGGCGGAACGTAGAGCAGCCTCAGCGAGCTTTTCGAGCGCACCGACGTCCGACAGGATGTTGGACATGAATCAGGATCTCAGCGCAACTGGCGCGGTTGGGTCAAAAGGACGCACGGACGGCACCTATTCGACCAACAGAAACGAATAGCGGTTCATGGTTTGATCGTGCTTGCTGAGCACGTCGATGGGAAATCCGAGTGAGCGCACAGTCCCAAAGACGTCTACGGCGAGGGCCTCCGGGCTGGGCCTCGCCAACTTGGGTTTCTTACAGTCGACTCGTGTCGCCGCGCAATCCTTGCACATGCGACACTCGTCCATTTTCAACAGGAATGCCTTGTGGTATCCTGAGAGAAACACCTCTCGCTCGAGCTTGAGCAGCCTTGCGTTCTTCTTGTGACACCAAGCGTTACGATCCTTGGGATCTTCCAGCTTCGTGGACAAACGCATTACCAGAATCTGGTCAAACTCCCTGAAGAGGTCGCGGCACTCCGGCACCGAAGGTACAGCGGGAGGGCATCCCCCCTTCTTGCCGTATGTCTCACATCCGAACATGCATTTGAATCGCACCCATTGCCGTACTTGAACCTCCTTGCCGGAGATCCACCTGCATTCCTCAGCCCCGAATCTTCCTGCCAACTCCTCGATCATGTTGCGATCGTCTTCATTCATGGCGTCTGCTCCAGGTATGTGCAGGGCACCGGTTACGGTAATGATCTGTGAGTGCGACGTGCGTGCGTTCCGCCCTTGCGGGGAGTATGATATAGCCGTCTTGGATGTCTTCGCCAGTCAGACAGCGAAAGCGAGTTCTCTCACGTCTGTCCGTCATTCTCCAATCTGCATTCTTCGTTCTGCGCTCTTCGACTCATTGGGCCGCCCCATGGCCGAGTGGTGGTTTTCGGCGTAGATTCACCGGCTGCCAAGATCACCTCGTACGATGGAACGGAGAGAACTCCCTGTGTCTAGTCGAAAAAATCTGTACCCAGTAATACTGGTCGTTCTTCTGCTCGCCTTTAGCGCTTGTGCCGGTGATACGGAGGAGGTCCCGGAAATCCCCGCGGCTGAGGTGACCGCCGAGGTCCCCGAGCTGTCCGCTGTGCACGAACTCATGTACCCGCTCTGGCACGGTGCCTTCCCCGAGCAGAACTTTGACAGCATCCGGCAGCTCGTGCCTCAGTTCGAGCCGATGCTCGCCGCTGTCGAAGCGGTGGAGTTGCCGGGGATTCTGCGCCACAAGCAGGAAGGATGGGACAACGGAAAGGTCGTGATGATGTCGTCGTTCGACGGCTTGAAGCAGGCTGTCGAGGCGAATGACAACGCCGCGATTCTGTCCCACACGGAAGCATTCCATATGGGATATGAGCAGCTCGTGCGGGTAATTCGTCCGCTCGTGCCGGAGCTGGAGTCGTTCCATCAGGAACTCTACAAGCTCATCCATTACTACAAGCCGGCCGACGACGAGGCAAAAATGCACGAGGCGTTTGTGGCGATGAATGAGAAGATGGATCCTCTTCGGGCGGCGACGCTTCCGGAGAGATTGGCTGACCGTCAGGACGACTTCGATGCCGGAGTGGCCGCGCTCGGAGACAGGCTACGGGAACTTGATGAGGCGTTGCACGGATCCGACGCTGACGCGATTCAGGCAGCGGTCGATGCTGTGCACTCCGCGTATGGTGTGCTCGAGGGGCTGTTTCAGTAGCTGAACCTCCCGCTCCAACATGCCCTCCGGGATTCGTCCCGGAGGGAAGGGCTGCATCTCATGTCACAGTACAACGACTACGGCCCCATCGCGCATCTCTACGACACATACGTGAGCGTGGATTTCGATATTCCATTCTTCGCGACGCATGCTTCGAAGCTCTCGGGCCCCGTCCTCGAGCTCATGGCTGGTACCGGCCGTGTGTCACAGGATCTCCTAAGGGCCAATCCGCACCTGACCTGTGTCGATATTTCCGCCGAGATGCTTCAGGTACTGAAGCAGAAGACCGCTGGTTTTGTACCTGCCCCACAGATCGTGTGCGCCGACGTGCGGTCGCTTCCACTCGAGTGCCGGTACGAGCTTGCTCTGATTCCATTCAACTCCTTTGCGGAACTGACTGCGGTAGGCGATCAACAACGAACGCTTGCCGAGGTGTGGCGCGTGCTTATTGAAGGTGGGCGCCTGATTTGCACTCTGCACAATCCCGCGGTGAGGGCAAGAACGCTGGATGGTCAACCGCGTCTGCTGGGCACGTTCGAGTTGGCAGGAGACGATCGACTCGAGCTGTGGGTCAAAGGTTGGCTCGATCCGGAGACTGGCTTGGCTTTTTCTCAGCAGACGTACCGGATCTTCGGCACATCTAGCGAACAAGTCGATGAGAGGTGGCAGGAGGTCTGCTTCGCGCTCATTGGGAAAGATGAGTTCGAGTCAATGGCGCGTGATGCTGGGTTCAGCATTCTGAATTTGGCCGGTGATTACGAAGGGGCTGAGTACCACGACGAAAGCCCGTTTCTGATTTGGACGCTCGCGAAGCTATGTTAGGCAAACTCCGCCGGATCTTGGACTTGGTTGCAGCGGGAAACACCTGACTTGGATGTACCTGGAGCGAGCATATGGATATCGGCATAGTCGGACTGGGTAGCATGGGCGCTGGTATGGCACTGCGCCTGTTGCCCGCGCATCAGGTCGTGATCTACGACATAGACGATGAAGTTGTCTGGCGTCTGGCGGCTCACGGCTGCATTGGAGCCGACGGTCTCGGAGTGATGGTCAGGCGGCTGCCGATGCCGCGAATCGTCTGGCTATCGCTTCCAGCGGGCAAGCCTACCGAAGACACACTTGATGAACTGTCGCAGCTCCTCGAGGCAAACGACGTCGTTGTTGACGGAGGCAACAGCCATTACCGGGACTCAATTCGCCGGGCAGAGGCGTTGGCAGAGCGGGGAATCCACCTGTTGGACGTTGGGACGAGCGGTGGCCTCAAGGGAGCTGATGTCGGTTATGCCCTCATGGTGGGTGGGAACGAGACCGTGGTAGAACGCTTGCGGCCAGTCTTTTCCGCGCTTGCCTACGATGCAAAGAAGGGTTGGGGTCGTGTTGGCTCGAGTGGGGCCGGACACTTCGTGAAGA
>JBDGYW010000678.1:0-4017 GCA_039588935.1 Gemmatimonadota bacterium
ACTGATGGAGGGCTCACACACAAAATTCCCTACAAGCCCTTTCAGCACGAGATATCACTCAAATTGACGGTACCACGGAGCCCATTCGCTCGTTCCCAGCCCAGAAGCACAGCTCCTGCGCGTAGAGTCCACAGGTTACCTATTGCGCATCCATCGCCACCAACGGATCAACCTTGACTGCACGCCAAGCCGGGATCAGGCAAGCAAGCATACTGACCAGGGCAAACAAAAGCCCCACGCCGACGAACGTCGTTACGTCTGTCGGCTCAACGCCGAACAGCATTTGCCGGATTAATCGGGTGAGGCCGAATGCTCCGAGAAGGCCGACAGCGATACCGACTCCCACCAGACTGATCCCGCGGTTCAGAATCAGCTTTACCACATTGCCGGTGTTCGCACCAAGTGCTAGCCGGATACCGATCTCACGGATGCGGCGATTCACGTAGTAGGCCAACATGCCGTACAAACCTATTACTGCAAGAAACAGTGCTACTGAGGCCAAGACACCGAGGGCCACTGTGACCGCTTTGCGTTGGGAACCCGACGTAGCGATAACCTCATCCATCAATCTTGGTGCCGCCAACGGTATGTCACGGTCAAGCCTCCACAACGCCTCGCGTAGCTGGCGCGTGAAAGCGGTGGGTTCTGTGTCAGTGCGTACTGCGATACCCATGGTAGAGTAGGGCCGCTGATAATAGGATCCATAGAAGGCACCGCGTGGGCCCATAGCCAATCCGTCCATAAGGACATCGGCAACAACACCAACAACCTCGAACGTGACCTCCTGACCTATATCGAAAACGACCTGGCGACCGATTGGGTCCTCATTAGCGAATAGAAGATTCGCTAGCGTCTGGTTGAGGACCAAAACAGAAGGGCTGTCTGGTCCGTCAATCTCCGCGATGCCTCGGCCGGCGAGCAGTTGGATCCCCATCGCCTCGAAGTACCCGGGGAATACAAAGCGTTGGTTCCCGGATTGCCAGTCCTCGTCATCGACCGGCGGACGGTCCGCCGCGTACCCCCTGTAGTTGCTCCAGGGATCTCTCATGGGTAGCCGATTAATCATGGCGACATCGACAACGCCAGGTGTAGCACGAACGTCATTGATCAAGGCCGATAAGAACTGGATGCGAGCCTCCGCGTCGTATTCCGAGCTGGGTAGACCTATCTCCGCGGTCAGCAGATTGTGAGCGTCAAAGCCGATCTCCTGTTTCTGCAACCGGGCGAGACTGCGAATGAAAAGGCCGGACCCGATGAGCAACACCACTGACAGTGCCACTTCGGCTATGACTAGCGCACTGCGAAAGCGCGACCCAGCAGCGTGGGTGCTTCGTGCACCCGCCCTCACGACGTCTACTGCATTGGCACGCGATCCATGCAGCGCAGGGAAAGCCCCAAATGCGATGCCCGTCGTGACAGAAAGAAAGAGTGCGAACACGAACACGGTGGCTGACAGGCCAGAGGCGTCGAATCCGGGAACGTCAACGGGCAAGAACTGGAGCGCCAGGCGGTGCAACCAAACGCCAATCAATGTCCCAAATGCGCCAGCGGCAAGTGCGGTGCCGATGCTTTCAGTAAGCAGCTGGCGCGTCAGGCGCCATCTTGACGCACCGAGGGCCGCGCGCACAGCTAGCTCGGTGCGACGCGTGGAGCCACGAGCCATTAAGAGGCCCGCCACATTCGCACACGCGATTAGAAGGACGAATGCAACCGTTCCCATGAGCAAAAAGAGGCTGGACCTGAAGTCCTCAGTCATCATGTGGTGCAGCGGCACAAACATAATTCCCTTGTCGCGGTTCGACTCCGGGAATTCCTCCCCCAGCTGAGCTGAGATCGCATCCATCTGGCTCTGGGCCTTGTCATGCGTTGCGTCGTTCCTGAGACGGCCGATAACAACCCAATTATTGAACCTGCGAGCCGTCGCTAAGGGTCCCCCAAGACGCAGCGGACGCCAAAGATCGACATCATAGAGGAACTCGAAGCCGACAGGCATCACCCCAACGATCGTGTGGTCAAGGCCATCAATTCGCAACGTGTGGCTGAGCACATCGGCTGCACCTCCGAGCCGGCGTTTCCAGAATCCGTGGCTCACCATGACCACAGGTGGAGCGCCGAGCACACCTTCATCGTCAGCGAACGCTCTCCCCAGTTGAGGCAGGACACCCAGAGTCGCGAAGAAATCGACTGACACATACAAACCCTCTCCACGCTCCGGCTCATCGCCGCCAGTGATCGTGTGGGTGATCGGGAACGGCGTGATTGCAGATAGTGTCTCAAAAGCGTCGCTACGGTCTCTGTAGTCGTAGTAATCGTGAGCCGAAACTGTGGTCCCACCCATCTCACCGCCATAGGTCACCCTGCCCAACATGAGCCGATCAGGCTCGGCGTACGGAAGCGGCTCAAGCAACGCGGCGTTGATGACGCTGAACGCCGCGACATTCGCGCCAACTCCTATTGCGAGCATCATGATCGGGACTATTGCGAAGCCCGGTTGTTTGAGAAACGTTCGCGCGGCAAGTCGGATATCGGAGAATACTGTTTGCATTCGATCTCCCATTGATCGGAGCGGCTTGAGAGATTGTAGTTGTGGTCGCGAGGTGGAAGGTTTGCAGAGTTGACGATAGAACCGTCCATGAATCACGCGTAGAACCGCGTATCGTCCACCCACGACGATCGTCTGTTGCCAGTACCACACAGAGGCGCACCAGACGGCCTGAGGCTCGCAAGTATGGCGTCCCGGCCGATGATTGAGCCCGCAGCACTTGCTTCCGAACTTGGCTCTCTCTTCATACATCTCTCGCAGATCACCGAGAATGGAGTCACGCACTGCCCCTTCAGGAAGACAACGTGCCAAAAGCAGAACGGCGAGCCTTGGAGGAGACGGGTCACATTGCATTCATCCCCCGAGAACCTCATCCAACCCCTCTGAGAGAAGCGTCCACGTTTCACGGGCCTTCTGAAGCGCGACGACGCCTTCTTTCGTTACTGTTATGTACCTTTTGGGTTTCCCCCCTCGACCCGGCGTAGCATCTCCGAGTGTTGAGATCAAGTACCCCTTTCTCTCTAGCCGATCCACGGTCGTGAACAGCGCGCCTGGCGCAACCTTTCGACCCACCCGATCTCTCAGCTCTCGCATAACCGAGGCACCGTACGCGTCATCTTTCAAGCGTAGCGTGGCCATTAGCACAACCTGCTCCAACTCTCCAAGATGTTTGGTCCGCTTCATTTGTCCTCCGGTCGCCGGCTGAAACAACGTGACGGCAACACTACAATATAGAATTGCTTTACAGGCCAACTCTACAAAACTGTATTCGCTGTGTCAAGGGGTACTAGGCTTTGGTGCATGGCCCTGGATTCCGGTGCATCATTATAGTGATGCCCTGATCCGGAGTCGCCACCGATGAAGTACCCCAAGCGTAGCCAGTACAAGTACGCGAAATCCCCATACCGGATTCGCAATCGGCCTGAGTACGAGGCGGGCCTGCGCCACCGCCGTGACCTGACCATCTGGTTTTCAGAAGACGCAATCAATTCCTGGCGGGAGCCAACCGGTGGCGAACGCGGCGGTCAACGGATCGGCGCGAGCAAAACGATTGAGGCGGCTCTGACGATCCGCACGGTCTTTCACCTTCCGCTCCGACAGACCGAAGGCTTCTTGCGATCGCTGGCAGACAAGCTTGAGGTGGAGATCCCCATTCCCGACCACACGACTCTGTCCCGGCAGCTCAGAACGCTCGGTGAGATCCCGTTTCGTGCCGTCGCGAGCAATCGACCTATCCACCTGCTCATCGACAGTACGGGTCTCAGGATTCACGTCGGCAATCTGCGGAAGCCGCCTAAGAGAAGGGCATGGAGGAAGCTGCACCTCGCTGTCGATGCTGATACAGGTGAGTTTGTCGCATCGGATCTGACCGCTCGCCGTACGCATGATTGTGCTCAGGTCCCGGTCTTGCTTGAGCAGATTGCTGACCCCGTGGCATCGGTCTCCGCGGACGGTGCGTATGATACCAAGGCCGT
>JBDGYW010000679.1:0-4014 GCA_039588935.1 Gemmatimonadota bacterium
GTATACAGCGGTGGAAGCTCTCGTCGTAGAACGTCTCCGTGTAGCCGGTGCCCGGATTGTCAATGGTCGGCTGCAGCGCACCCGGCTGCACGATGCCGTAGTTACCGAATTGGACGATGCCCCCCGTGCGAGCTGGGGAGTAGTTCCACCAGTCCGCCTCCATAGCTGCCGGGCCGCAGGAGTATGAACTCTCAAGTGCCGCCACCCCGACACAGATCGGCCCGTAGAACCGCTGCTCCTGGTCGTCCAGCGTCTCGTAGTGACACTTGAGGCGACGGCTGTGCATCTGGCTCCCACCGAGCAGGGGAATGTGGCCGAAGCGGGACTGTACCTCCACGTTACCTGTGCTGCTGTTGAAGAACAGCGCGCCCTCTGCCAGTGAGATAGTTGTGGGCCCCGTGCCCAGGCTGGTGATAGCCAGGCCAGCACTCACCGCACTGATCTGCCCATCGAGGTCCGCGCCCGTCACCCAGGTGGTGAGCTTGACCGCAGACACTTCCTCGTTGATCCCAAAGTCATAGCCAGGTTCTATAGACATGGCGTTCCCCCTCCCATAAATATCTTGGCCACGTAGCAGTCCATGTTAGTCGAGCCCGGGGCATCCGACTCCAGTATGAACGGCACGCTGGTCACGCCAGAGGCTGTGTACACCTGGCGTACGAGGCCGAGCGGGTAGAAGTTCGCCGTGTAGCCGGGGGTGGTTGGGAAGCCCATAGCCGTGGGCACCCTCGTCCCATCCGTGTAGTTGAACAGTAGTCCGAACACAGCGCCGGGCACCGTCACGTCCGTGCTCAGGTCAGCGTGCACGTAGGCGTCACAGTAGCCGTACTGGCATACCTTGGTGACGCCATCCGCCAGACCATCCTCGTCCACGATCCCCCAGACCTCGCCATGGTGGCAGGTGTCGGGGTAGTCCGTGCCCGGGAAGGCCCAGCCGTTGATGTGTGACCAGTGCTTCATGTCGATGCTGATCCGGGGCAGGTTCCACATGCCGCTGACGTTCATGGCCGTGTAGCCGCTCCAGTCCTGGCGGGTGTTGTCGCCCCAGCCGGGGACGTGGCACACGTTGCCCTTGGTGGGTGCCCACCCCTTGGTGTTCTTGTAGTAGGCCAGGTCTACCTTGCCGAAGAGCTGGCGCGTCCCGTACGGGCTGAGCGAGATGGTCGAGGTCGTGTCGCGGTACACCTCAGACGACGTGGTCTGCAGCTGCCGCATGTAGGCCACCTCGCTCGGATCGTTCCCCGCTGAGATCCCGCCCCCGAGGTCGTTGAAGTCCCCGGGGACGAACTCATTCAGCGTGCAGCCATCTACCAGCGCGTGCAGGTAGGCGGCTGTCATGGTTGCACCGGGTGCGGGATAGCTTGCCGGTGTTACTCTCATGCGTCCTCCCACTGTTCCACGTACGGCCATGCGCTGATACGCAGCATCCGCACGCCCATTGCCGAGGGCGAGTCGCTATGGATCCGGCACTGGATGCGCTCACCCGGCGGGATATCAATCAGGCTCACTCTCTTATTAACTCGCTTAGCACTCGTGAAGTTCCACGGCAGGCGGGCCGGGAGTACCGGGTACTCGAACTCAGGCTCCAGTCCCAGTACTTTCACCTGGGTCCAAGAGCCCTCGTCGACCTTGACATCGACGGTCATCGTGGCACTGGTCACTGCAGGTTCGAGGAGGTACTCCAGCCAGTTGTACCGCTTCTTGTTGCCCAGCTGCTGGAAGAAGAAGCTGCGCGAGACCTCCGAGAACGTGTACTGTGCGCCGCCCGGGTCGAGGTACTTGGAGTCGGCCAGGCACTCGAACCAGTGGCCGCCCGTGGTGTAGCCCAGCGCCGTGAGGGTTTCCCCCACGCTCGAACTGTGCTGCATCCACAGCTTATCCTCCCCCGTCGTGGGGTCGGCCATGTTCAGGACATCCGTGGGTGTCCACGTGTGCTCCGTCACCCACACCTTGTCGATGAGGTCGAACACGAGTACGAGGTTGTTCACCGTCGAACCATCGACTGGGATGGCCAGGTAGAACAGGTGGTTGTGCACCGCCGCGACGGCCTTGTGCACCATGGTCCAGTTGATCCGCTCTATCCTATCGTGGACAGGCTCAGAGACAGCCTCACCAGCACCTCCCGCCACGTCCTGTTCGACACGTTTGAGACTGCGCACACCGTCGCGAGAGAGGAAGAAGATGTCTGACCCCTCTGCGCCGCTGGTGTAAACAGCCGTCTTCGTTGCAACACACCCGACCGCTTCCGACAGAAGGACGAGGCGTGAGTTCGTAGTATCCAGCGAATCTGCGGTGGCGGGAATATATTTCCCCGACCCCCAAACGACGTCGAGGGCATAGATGCTTCCCTTCTTAAAGAGGTAAAGCCGAGGCGCTGAACCACGCGACGGCAGAATCGCCATACCCTCATCACCGTCGTCCTCCGCAATCTGCAGACTGTTGCTCGACATGTCTATGTCCCACCCGTCCAGCAGCGAGGACCAGCCCAGGGTGCTGGGGGTGTAGAGTGGATCACTGTGGTTGAAGAGCCACAGCCTGCCCTGCCACCACGAGCCACAGCGTGGGAAGATGCTCATCGCCGTGACGTCCAGGTCACTCTGCACCACGTACAGCGGCGGGTTGGTGACGCCGGTCCAGGGGTTGGTGCCAACGCAGAAGAAGCTGCTATGGATGTTCGTGGTGCTGGTGGGTGGACCGTGGTACTCCGTGGACTGCCCACCTATGATCTGATATAGGGTGTTCGCCACCAGTGAGACGCTGGTCGCCATCGCGGCGGTCCACGTCTTGTCGCCATGGCTCACCCACGCCCGGTTGTCCCACACCCCAACGAAGTGGGGCTGGTCCTCGTGGTCGATGAACGGCTGCCATGTGCCCATGCCCAGCGCCGTGACACCCGGCGCCCCGAACGCATCCACACCCAGCCGCTTCTTCCGCAGCCCGAGGGTGCGCAGGTTCGCATTCTGGTACAGCGCCGCCTGCGTCTCGGTCAGGTAGTAGGGCTCCGCGTGGGTGAAGTAGCCGTCCTTAGCATCAGAGAACACCTCCTGCATCGGAGGCAGATTCCAATCAGTCGGTTGCTGCTGTGGCATTAGTCCCTCTCCGTCGGTACGATCTGGGCATCATAGTCGCCAAACATCAGCTCCACACCCGCCCGATCTCGTGCGATATCCTTGGCCTTGCGCATGGCACCGACGGCCCTGTCCCCCTCGTGCAGCTGCCAGAAGACGTCGCTGGCTGCCATCCACACAAGGTAGTCGCCCTCGATGGAGGCCGGGGGTGCCTGGTACGCGCGCACCAGAGGCTTGGGCTGGGTGTAGACGCCGCAGCGGAAGATCGTATTGGCCGCCGGGATGTCCATGAACTTGATCCAAGGGTAGCGTGCTTCGCGTTCCGTGGGCCCAATCAGCCCCACCAGCCCGCCGGCACTCTTGACCCGGACCACACCGTTCGACTCATCGGACTTGCTAATCGAGCTGAGCCCGTAGTACTCAAGGGTGGACGTAACAGGAGTCACGCCCACAAGGTTTATAGTTTCCCCCGTCTCGTAGTAGCCGAAGGGGGCAGAAGCGCCGACATCCAGGACGGTGCCTGCCGAGTAGACAGCGCACACGTCACTGGCGTCGGAGGTCGCGATTTCGAGGTAGCTCGTAACGGTGGTGAACACGGGCTTGAAACCGTCTGGTTTCCATACGTCAGCGTAACCCGTCTGGTCCTTGGAGTACTCATACGAGTCCGTTCTATCCCATTGCTGGAGTGCCGCCTCAACTGCTCGCGTATTCGTGGTGTCCAGAACCCAACAGCAGCGGAGCACGTTGCTGGGGAGGGCCATACTGCGGCCCCCACCATGCGTGATATCCACCACTTCCTTGAGGTCACCCCACGGCTGCGAGCGAGCCCACTCTCGAATCGCTCTGTTGACAGACTTCTCTATACGGTCGTCGAACGCAGTGTCATTGCGACCAGTGAGCCGCTTGACTTCCTGTTTGATATCGTTGAGATTCATTATGCTCCCGC
>JBDGYW010000680.1:0-4014 GCA_039588935.1 Gemmatimonadota bacterium
CAGTTGGTGACGACAGACGGGACGGCACGGATGATTGCCGCGACACACGCCGGGGGAACGTCGCCGCGAGTGATCCCAGCAAAGCAATGGATCGAATGTGATGAAGCTGAACTTGTGCTGTGCAGATCGGCACCTTAAAGGGCACGTGAACGTCGATATCGTTCAACCGGCGGATCAGATAGCTGATCTCACCCAGCCGTGGCCGTGGCCGGATTCGAGCGCCGACGCGGTAGTGCTTCACGACGGCCCGGAGCATTTCCCGGACAAGATCTTCACGATGAACGAGCTGTGGAGGGTGCTACGGTCGGGCGGGCGCGCGGAGATTGTCGTGCCGGATGGCTGTGGGCCAGGCCAGCACCAGGACCCGACACACGAGAGCGCATGGGTGATGAATTCGTTTCAGTATTTCGAGGATGGCTCATTCGCCCGGCAGCGGTTCGGTGAATCCTACGGCATCACGGCGCGATTCCGGGTGGTCCACATCTCAAAGCGAGACTATCCCGACGTGAAGGAGCCCGTCCCGAAGATCACGGCTATCCTGGAGGCAGTGAAATGAAACTCGCGGTCGTGATCCCGTCGAAGACAGCGGGTAACATTTTGGTGTCTGTGCCGTCAGTGGCGGAGAACGAAAAAAAAATCTCTATCACAGTTGTAGACGACGGCGTGGATTGGGCGACAGTAGACAATGGGGCTGCCTATGCCAATCGGAGAATCGGTTTAAAGCCGTTCGTTTTTGCCCGTAACTGCAACATTGGCCTGGGAGAGGCGTTCGGGGCGGGAGCCGATGGCGTCTTCCTCATGAACGACGACGCCACTCTCGAAACGCCCGGCGGCTTCACCGCCCTTGCTCAAGGTGCCGCTGAGCACCCGGAGTATGGGCTGATCTCTGCCGCCATCAGAAGCGACACCGGCAATCTGAGGCAGCGACCGCGACCCGGTAACGGGCTCCGGGACGAAGCGAATATGGTTTGCTTCATCTGCGTCTACATCCCCCGGGAGACGTGGGCGACAATTGGCCCGCTCGATGAGCGCTTCACCTCCTACGGGTGGGACGACACCGACTACTGCCGCCGGGTTCGTAACGCTGGCTTGAAGATCGGTATCTTCGACGGATGCCACGTGGAGCATGGCACCCTTCAAAGCTCATTCCGGCCCGGCAACGTGGCTGTGAATGTGTACAACGATTCGGCCAGGGCGTACCTGGCGAAGCACGGCGACCTTGCGGGGTTGTCAATTCCGAAGGGATGGAGATGACGGTAGCGAGATTGATTCAAATACTTCAGACGGTAGACGGAGAAGCTGAAGTGCAGTTTTCAGAGGGCGGGCTGACGACGGGCGCGTTTTCCTTCACGGATAGAGGCCCCTGTGAGGGGTGCGGCACAACGGATGGCGTCAAAGTGGTGCCCACCGGGTCGCTCGCAAGACTCACGCCCATGTGTGATGTATGCTTGTCTCTGCTGAAAGCCAAGACAGAAGCGTACCACGAAAGGCAGAACGCATGAGAATATCAATCTACGGCGCTGGCGGCATCATCGGTCAGACAATGCGCCTCTACCAGCCAGCCGGCCACGAGATCCGCTACTACCGGCGGCACGCGGACCCGTTGCACTGCGGCTGTGACCTGCTACAGCCTGGCGAGTCGCTCCAGGTGTTCCGCCCGGACGTAATACTAAACATGGCCGGAGAGAATCGGCCTGACGTCGTCGAGCAGTCTCCGGCGGCCTATCGCCAGATCAACGTTGCGGTGCCTTTCCATCTCGGTATCTGGTGCGACAAGAACGATGCCCACTACATCCACGTCAGCTCCCAGGCGGTGTTCTCGGGCGACGATCCGCCTTGTGGCTCAGATTCGGAGATGCGGCCGATCAACGCCTACGGTCGCCAAAAGGCGGAGGCTGAGCAGCTTGTCCGACAGTGCACCAACTGGACGATCATTAGGCCCACGTTCGTGCTCGGCATTCGGCCGCTACCGCACGTCGGGCGGCAGAACCCGCTGGAGCAGATGCTCGCCAGCCCGAAGGGGAAACAGGTGGATAATCGGTGGTTCTCCCCGGTGTTCTCTCGGGAACTGGCAATGATTTTGTGGGAGTATGTCGAGCGCGGACAAGAGACACGCGGACAGACGATTCACGTCGGTCGACCGGTCAGGATGACCCGATATGACGTGGCTATCGAGGCGGGCTGTGATCCGATGCCAGTCTCTCACGAGGAGTTCGACTGCGCGGCTGAGAGGCCCGCCGACACGACCTATATGGAAGGGGCGCAACACTGCGCCGTCCAGTCGTTCCAAGAAGCAATTACGGATGCCTTAGACGAGGACGATGTCCCGTTTTCACACCGCGCCCAAGTCGTCCGCGAGCTCGCCCTCTTCTTTGGCATCCAGGAGGCGTTGGCGTGCGACTACCTGGGCACCGGTTTCCTCAAGCTCCACGGGGACGTTGCGAAGGACTTCCGGCGGGCCGATCCACAGAACGATGCCGAATTGCTCGAGTGGTATCGCCAGACAGTCGCCTACATTTGGGAGCTGACCGCGTACCACCTCGACCCCGGCTTCAACTACACGGGCATGTGTCAGGGCATCGTGGAGCGCCTCGAGGGCACGAAGGGCGAAGTGCTGGTGGTTGGCGACGGCGTGGGCGACCTTACGGTAGCGCTCCGAGAGGCACGAATCAAGGCCGTCTATCACGACCTGGCGGGCTCTAGGACCGCAGCATTTGCGGAGTTCAAGCTCTGGCGCCGTCACGGGCGCGTGGGCGAGACCCATCTCACGGAGGGATGGGAGCCGGATCTCCCCAAGGGCCGATACGAGGCTGTCGTCTGCCTTGACTTCCTCGAGCACGTCACGGACGTTCCCGCATGGACGCGCGCTATCCACGCGAGCCTGAAGCCTGGAGGGGTGGCGCTGTTTCAGAACGCATTCAACATGGGCTCCGGGGCGAACGGCTCTATCCCGATGCACCTGGCTCAGAATGACCACTACGAGAAGGATTGGACGCCGCTTATGGCGGAGGTCGGGTGGCAGCAGGAAGGGACGAGCAACTGGTGGGCAGCATGATTAGTTACGACGTGACGGAATTAAGACAAACGTGGTTCTTGCTCGGCTTTTGCGTCGGAATGCTCATCTGTTTGGGGCTGGATACGCTGCTGTCATGAAGATCCCAACTAAGGGCGCTGACGGCCAGCCAAACGGCTACGTCGTGCCACTGTGGAACATCCACGAGCACGACTGGGCACCGGATCAAGTCTATCTGACAGTAGTCGAGCCGGGCTGCACGAAGGGGCCGCATCTACACCGGAAGCGCTACGGGCGGTTCGTATGCATTCAGGGGAATGTGGAGATCATACGTCGGATGTACGGGCGTCCAGAGACGGAGGGCATATATTTCCGGGAGTGGAGCGGCGAGGATCACGAATATGCGCTCATCCCGGTGCCCGTTGGCACGCCGGCCGCCATCATAAACCACGGCGATACCCCGGCGCTCGTAATCAACATGCCGACCCCGGCGTGGACGAAGGAAGATCCGGACGAGTGGCCGGTAGAGGATTGGAGCCCATGAGTAGACGCCATTTCTTCGCGACAGTTTGGGTAGCCATCGTCGGGAGCAACACTTTCTTCATTAAACAGGGAGAACAGCTGCGCCAGTATCAATGGACAAAAAACAACGTGCGGTTCATTGACTGTAGCGTCGGCGTATGCAATGGCGAATATGTTTGATGTCGAGTATGATCAGCCATGAGCGCAACTTGCTGTTTATCCACGTTCCGAAGACTGGCGGATCGGCAATCACGTACACGTATCCGGAGTACTTCGAGGTGCCAGGTCCGGGGGTGGACACCCATCGCCGAATCGAGGACTTCGACGTTGACCCGGACAACTATTGGAAGTTCTGCGTTGTGCGCAACCCGTGGGAGATGGTCGTGAGCTGGTACGCTTGGCACAGATCGCACGGGGACAAACGGAAGTCGATGGAGGTGGCCGCGTTCAAGGTTGACACGCCGCGGTTCTTCGGAGCA
>JBDGYW010000681.1:0-4013 GCA_039588935.1 Gemmatimonadota bacterium
GTCCAGCGGTAGAAACAGCTGTCCCCACGATCCAGGCAAGGCACCGGGTGCGTTTGATATCCACTCACCCGTACCTAGCTCGACATCAAACCAGTAGGCAAGGCCATTGATTGTCGTCTCGTGTTCGCAGGTCCAACTGGCAGTACCACCGAGATCTTCGACAGTGGGCAGGCTACCGAGTGACACATCGGCTAGAACTGCGGGAGTGAAAGTCACCGAGTCGGGCAGGGTGTGCACACGATGCACGGTGTTTACTACGTATTCGCGGCTGGCCGCCCAATCGACACCATAGACATCGTCGTCGTTTGCGCCGAGCAGCGCCAGCGAGGGAACGATGCCGGCTCTCACGTCAACGGGCTGAGCGAACAACCGTGCATGCTGCGGCAAAAACCGCGCGTCGCGTGTCATGTATCTCTCCTGCAACTTGGCGAGCAGGCGATATGTACGCGCGTCCATCAACCGCGGCGGGAAATCCTCGAAGATCAGCACCGTGGCGCGTTCAGGGAGCGAGACCTCCGGAATCCAACCTCTGATGAATTCAATCCTGCCGGCGTACCCGTTCAGCTTTGCGATGGTCTCGGCAACATGCACCACCGGCGCTCCTTCCACCGCCCACACACGGGCGGCGCCGGCGTCGGCAGCGAAGAAGGAATAGGTGCCTAGCCCGGCGCCAACCTCCAGGACCCGATCGTTCGGGCCAACGACAGCGCTAATCGCACGTCGAAACGGCTCGATACGGGCACTCTGCCTGAGAAGGTCACGGTAGTATCTCATGCGTGCATCGCGGCGTCCAGAAGGCCAGCCGCCCTGAACCGGTCCAGTGTGTCCCGCACATCCTCCACCACCTGAGAGGCAGCCATCGGCGGGTCGAATGCCGACCCAACCGCTTCCGCGATCGCCTCAAGAGAGGTCTCACCGTCGAGGTGCTCCCATACCAACGCCGCCGAGAGATTCAGGACGTGCAGCTGTTCGGCTCGGGGATCGAACAGCACCCAGGAATCGTCCAGAGGACGGCAGATCACGTCTGAGCGACTCTTTGGGCACTCCGTTTCGGGAAAAGCATCCATAAGAAAAACCTAGTGGACTCAACCTCAAACGCCACCGGCAATCAGCGGGTGCTCATTGTACCGGTGCCAGTGGAATCACGCGACTTTGCCGGCTACACGAACCAGATGGTACAGCAGTGCCTGAGCGGTAGACCTAGCCTCGGGCCACCTCCAGCGCAGGTACTCTCGCGGCGGGATCACCGCGTCCGCCAGAAGACCGGGAGTGGCTCGGACATCGTCCAGGAGCAGTAACCGTCGGCGTATGCGCCGGAGATTGATCTCAACGAACTCGGCAGCGGTGGCATTTGACACCCAAGTGCACCAACATACCGGATCGAGCATCCGCCGTGCTCGCTTGCCTCGCCGATCAGCCGGCGCGGGGCCTGGCGAAACCAGTTGTACTCCGAAATCGGATTGTAGAACCGCCGCCAGAAGGCGTGTCGCTCGCAGCACCCCAAGCTGTTTCGCCAAGATTTCGACCTCTCGAGATGATTCCTCCGCGACTTTCGGCCAGAGCAAAGCGAGATCTACCAAGCCACGAAAGTGCAGCATATCATGGTGCACCAGGTGGTGAACGAGGAGGGCCACATGGTGGGCGTTTTTCGGTACGGGTATGGAGCCGGTCAAATCCAGACAATCCCAGACTTCTCGGGGGACAGGCCGGTCCGGACGCGGTAGCAAACGATCGACAGGGTCTAAGCCCCAGGCCAGGTCCAAACCAATGTGCTCCAGCTGACTCGACCCGGCATACCTGCCTGCGAAAATGCCTGATCTAAGCGCTGCGGGGCCGGCCTGTTCCTCGTCCGGCAGGATGAAATAACCCAGCTCCTCGAGCGCCCCTTTCACAGCCTCTCTGGCCGACGGAACTACATGCACGTCGATATCAACCATCTCGCGCTCACCGGGCTGGTAGATCCTTTCGGCGAGCGCCATACCTTTGACGAAGAAATGCTGGATTCCACGCCCGGTCAGGGCAGCAGAAAGTTCCTCCGCAGCCTCACTCATTAACCCTTGCGCGAGTCCCAACAAGACCCGTTCTCCGTCTGGCGTCTCTTCGTGTGGGCGCTCTGATGAGCGGGATCGCGTAAAACTGCCGACGCCCAGGCTGGCGGCAAGCCTGACTGCGGCACCATCCTCGTTGTCTCCGCGAACGCGCGCGGCCGAACCGAGCACTTCCAACAGCCGTCGCGAAAAGGAACCGTTCATCTCGTCATGGTGCATAGGACCTCCGCGGCCTCAATAGCCGACTGGAACTCCAGGCGGTAGACCTCAGCACCTTGCACCAGCCGCACCAACCTATCGAAGCCCTCCCCTGCGGGCATCCCCGCGACCATCACGCTGTGCACGACTTCGTTGAGAGCTTCGGCCGCAGGTACCGGACTCAGGCGAAGGGATAGGTTCGGGTCGTGACGCGCAAGTGCGATGATGGCCACCGGAGCTTCAGCGGCCCATCCGGCCCCTTCCCGTGGTTCACACCACGCCTCGTGCCAGGTCGGGTCCCAATGGACCGTACTAGTGGGATCGATTCCCAACTCGCGCAGCACAACCGGGTTCACCTTGAGCAGACGCTTGAAAGGGGCAACCTTCGCTGTTGGACCCAAGAACACGGTATCGTCCCCGAGTGTCGGAAAACCTCTGGACAGCATCGCCACGGCCAGGCTGGACTTCCCCGCCCCGGATTTACCGAGCGCGAGTATTGCCTGCCCGTCGACCACCGCGCCAGATGCATGGAGGTGAACTCGGTCGGCAGATGAGGCAGCCAGGGAACGGCAAAGGGCAAACTCAAACGCAACGATGGCATCCATGGAAGTTTTGCAGAACACTTCAGGAGAGTCAAAAGATGCGACCACATACTCGCCGGATTGCCGTCTCAGATTCACATCGACCTGGTCCGGCCGTTGCCGCCCTGGCCGGGGAACTTCATACGCGGGAAAGAGGCGCCGAGCGGGCTCGAGAAGCGCGGGTTCAAATGTCTCCGTGACGACGATTCGACCGCCGGTGGAGAAGTACAGCCGGCGGCCCGCCTTCTCCGGGTCGCCGGTCGTACGAGCGGACATCAGAAGACGCGTAGGCCCGACGTGAACCGCATCTTCAGCTCGTTGGAGATCTCATCGACATATTCACGGAACATGGGTGTAACTCTCCCTATGACCCAATCACCGGTCTCTGAGTACATTACCATGTTTTCCGCGACGAACTCTACCACGCGAACGTTTGCGGTGCCTGCACTACCGCTGCCGCGAGCCCTTCCTGTCACCACCAGCCGCGTCCTTGCCTCTACGACGCCGCTGTCGAGTTCGTCCTGAAACGGTGTACGCCCGTTCCAGCGAGTCTGATAGACCTGGTAGGTGAGGGATGAATCCTCCCGTTCCATCTCAAACTGGAACCGCTCGAATATCAGGCGCGTCTCCTTGGCGAGGTCGCCTGGAGTGGCATTTCCGAGTTGCTCCTTGTACGCACTCAAGCCACCGGAAGCCGCACATCCGAGCACGAACAGTAGAGCGGCAGGTAAGACAAACCGGGAAAGAGTGTTTCGCATAAGAACCACCTTGTGGTTGAATTCTCTCGGGCGACCTATCTAAAGATATTGCCGCCCTCGTAGAAAAGGCCACCACAAAAGTGACGTGGCGGCCCTTTCCCTCCAGCTATCAGGCAACGGCGCCTCGGAGGCGCCGCGCCTGGTTGAGTTTAGTGCCTGGTCAGCATTGCCGTACCGGTACGTTTGCCCGCATCGCGGTAGATGTAGTCCAGCTTCTCTCTCGCGGAGTCCATGCCGTTGAATGAGTAGACCATCCTGGCCGGCACCTGAGTGCCGCCTACGTCACCCATACCCGGTGCGGCCGACGGTGAAAGCGAGCCACCCTCGTTGCCCACGCCACCGTACGTGTACCACAACTTCTGCAGGATGTCCAACTCCTGCCCGGGAACGGCGAAGTGCACCTGAGTGCCTTCCACCAGGCCCTGGTT
>JBDGYW010000682.1:0-4006 GCA_039588935.1 Gemmatimonadota bacterium
GCCAGACCAGACCATTGTTTCCTTGCCTTCTTGCGGATGCACGAAGTGCACGCACCACGCACGGAATATGCCTCCGAGGCTCACCTTTGCCCTCCCCGGGCCTCAGAGGTATCGAGGAGTATTGAGATAGCTATCTGGTGGTGCAAGACACGGGGAAGCTAACGGAGAAGCTCGGGGCGCGAGGGGCACAGTCGGGGCACAGTGGTCCGAGAGGCCCCGTCGGACGGGGGCTCCCAGGGGTACAACGGATCACCAATCCGTGGGGCCTCACATTCCGGGGTCACACCGTGCGGCGAACCTGGTGTGACGCGAGGGAGAGGATGACGTCGGTCGTTTAGACCCTAGCGTTGCGGCTCTCCGACCAACCGTGCGATGCGCCGCCTCACATCCTCTACCTGCGGCTGCAGTTCAGGATCGGCGTCCTTCCAAAGCTCCACGAACTGGGCGTAGTGTTCGACGGACTCGTCCTGCTCACCACGCGACTCGTACAACTCGCCGAGACGCTTGTGGGCACCAGCAAGCTCCCAGGAGTCCGTCGTATAACGGCTGTGCCATGGAGTCTCGATGAATCGCTCGTAGACGCTGACAGCTGAATCATTTTGGCCAGCGGCGTCGTAGGCTCGCGCCAAGTCCGGCAGCGCCGTGACTGGATTTCCGATTCTGGCATCCCACTCTCGTAGCTGCTCAATCGCCTCGCCTGGATTACCCTCAGCCAAAGCGATTCTCCCTGCGACGCCGTACCGGAAAGAACTAGCGTCTCGCACCAAATGATCTACCTCGGCTTCGTACTCGGCGACCACCTGTCGCGCTAGGTCCGGCCGACCAATCATTGCGTAATAACTGGCTAGCGAAAGATACGGTCGGTCGGCAGGAGGAAAGGTATCGAGCGGGACACGGCTCAGCGCTTCCTCGATGATTCCAGCGGCCATGGCCGACTCACCACGGAACCTTGAATAGAGGCCCGCCAAGCTAAACGAGTTGTTGAGGTAGGACACAGTTAGTCCGCGCCCCAGGTTCAGCTCCTGCAGCTCGCGCCGGTATCGTTCGGCTTCACTGAGCTTGCCCTCCAGCCTTGCTAGTCGCGAAAGCCAGCGACTGGTTCCCGCGCGAACGGCCCGGTCGCCCGATTGCTCGGCCCGCAATGCTTGAACGTGTTGCCTGGCTTCTGAATAATCACCAACCGACGCGGCCAAATTTGCTCGATAGTACGCCACCATGTTGCTGGCTCCGGGTACCCGTTCGGCAAAGCGTTCCAGGGACTGCGTTGCATCCTCGAACTTACCCTGCGCAACTTGCACGCGGACGATGCCGGAGTGCACTTGCCATGTCGCCCCGCCACTGTCAATTGCTATCGACCACATCGCCTCGGCCTCTTCCCACTGTCGCATGACCTGGTAGTAGACGGCGAGGTTGTTCAGTATTCCCCAGTGCCCGGGGTTGCTCTCGTAATATGAGCGCAACGTGCTCGCTGCTCTCTCGAGGTCCCTCTGCACACTGTAGAAGTACATCGAGGCCACCATAGCACGTTCATATGCGGTGAGCCTGTCACGTAGCTCGTATGCCTTCGTTAGGACGTAGTTTCGTTTGGTGGGCTCGCGACCCAAGTTAGAAAGCGCAGAACCGAGCTTCCTGTAGGCAGCCGCGAATGTGGTGTCTATGGCGACGGCCTCGTCAAATAACTCTATCGCGCGGCTTTGATTGGCCTCCCTATCCATCAGCCGTGATCCTTGAGTGTACTTGCGCAGTGCCTCTAGCGATGAAGTTGTGGCAAAGGCAAGGCGCGGAGATCTACGAACAGTTCGCAGGGATTCTCCCATGCGCTCCCTGAAACCCTTTGAAAGGCGATCTATTGCGTCAATCAGTTCGGTGGAGTCAGTCGCAGTCTCCCTGAACGCTTCGATGACATCCCCGGTCTCCGGATCGAGCAACCGCGCGGACAACACGTAGCCACCACCTGCGCGATTCACCTCGCCGGCGATGACGGCACCTGCTCCTTCTCGGATGGCCAGCTCACGGGCTTCATCGACGTCGAGTCGCGAATCCGGATCCAGAGTCATTCGCTGCATCGCATCCCGTACTTGGCCCGGCTGCATTAGACTAACGGCGGAGGATCGCGCGAGGTCTATCCCAAAGGCATCAGTTACCGTCAGTGCCAGTGAGGAATCGCCGGTGTTGTCGGCAAAATCCGTCAGTATGACGATTGCGCCCTCTTCGATCCTCCCCGCCGCCACCAGCGTACCCACCGGTCCGATGCCGAGGTTCCGCATCGCCATGTACCCACCCGCGGCCAGTGCGAGCCCTCCAGCCGCTACTCCACCACCGATCAACGCCTTCTTCCAAGTGAACCAATGGCGCACACCTTCGGGAGGAGTCGGAACGGCCCTGCCCGTCGTGCGATCCAGCGCCCGCTGCCGCTCGTGATGTCCGGTGAGCATCGTGATCGGCAGCGCGAGCACGACGAGCGCAACGCCCGCGACAAGAACCCAGTCGGGCAGGCCGAGTTGCATGACCAACGCGTAGAGAACGGCGAGGACGACAACCGCACCGAAACCGAACAGCACCGCCACACGCACCGGATGCGAGCGTCTGGCCGCGGCTACGTGGTCGATGCCCGAGACCGGTTGTGTGCCCAAGGGTGTAACCCCACCGCTCGGCGTCGCCAATGCTTCGAGTTGCGGAATCAACTCCTCTGCCGTCTGCCAGCGATCCGCAGCTTTCTTGGCCAAACACTTGAGCACCAGCTGCTCGAGGGCAGGAGGGACTGACTCTCGGAACTTGGTCACAGGCTCAGGAGTCTGAGTTACATGTGCAGCGAGAATCTCCTGCTGCGTCGTGCCAGTGAACGGTGGTCTACCCGTCAACAGCTCGTATGCGACTGCACCAACCGCGTAGATGTCGGCTCTGTGGTCGATATGCGGATCGGCTGCGGCCTGTTCGGGAGCCATGTAAGCAGGTGTGCCGAGTGCCACACCTGCCGTCGTGAGCTTCTGCCTGCCTGTCGCCTCACTGACTGCCTTCGCCACACCGAAGTCCGTCACCAACGCATGCCGGCCTCTCAGCATCACGTTGTCGGGCTTGATATCCCGGTGCACTACGCCGCGTGAATGCGCCTCGGCCAATGCATCCACGACTTCCTTTAGGATGCGCACCGCGTCGCTTACTGGTAGCTCACCTTCCTTCGCGAGCTTCTCCCGGAGTGACTCTCCCTCGATGTACGGCATCACGTAGAAGAGGAATCCGTCAGCTTCGCCACAATCGTGGAGCGGCAGGATGTGAGGGTGAGTGAGCTTGGCTGCGATGTCGACCTCTTGCAGGAACCGTTCAGGTCCAAGAGCGGCCGCAAGGTCTGGGCGGAGCACTTTCAGCGCCACCTCCCGGTGGAGCTTGAGGTCCTGCGCCAAGTAGACGGTCGCCATACCACCCTGCCCGAGTTCCCGCTCAATGGTGTAACGGTCGGAAAGGGCTTCCTTCAGTCGCTCAAAGACATCGGCCATCTAGGTCGGCTCCGAAGTCAGACTCGGCGACAACAATACGGCTCAGATCACAGGTTGGCCAGAGCCTACACTCGCCGACTGTGCCCCCACTGTGCCCCGGGCCCGCGTACACCAATGTCACTCAGTGACACAAGCTGACACGTGAGGACACGCGTTTCTACGTCAGGAGTGTATGTTCGTGTACACCCGTACCGCCCTATTGATGAGCTCTTGATCCGTTGTCCCTCGGCGCTCATCTGCCCCCACCCCGTACAGCCGTATATGTGACGGGAGACGCCGAGACAAGGTACTCCCACCGGCTCGTTCGACGGGTCCTTCTTCGGGCGAGCGTAAACCTGCTCCCCTATAGCCCGTATTTCCCTTCTAGGAATTCTCGCAGGTCTGGAGGACTGACGGCCGCGATTTCCTGCCACGTCCGAAAGCCACACCGTTGCCTGACTTCGACGCTCGATATGGCTGAGTGCACAGCCCACCATTCTTGCACGAGATCAGGACGTCGCTGATCAATGAAT
>JBDGYW010000683.1:0-4004 GCA_039588935.1 Gemmatimonadota bacterium
GGCGGATCGTATCCCGGGGGACTTTCCCACCGACATACTGGTTACACCAAGACAGGTGGTTTTCGAAGCGTCCGACGGACTGACGATTCACGCGCAGATGTTCGAACGCGAAGGCGGACCGGATGTAAAGCCAGCCGTGATCTTCGTACATGGCGGCCCACCTCGGCAGATGCTGCTAGGATGGCATTACTCGAGCTACTACTCGAACGCGTACGCGGTGAACCAATATCTAGCCAGCCGTGGATTCATCGTTTTGTCAGTGAACTTCCGACTCGGAATCGGCTACGGGTACGATTTCCATCAGCCACCGAACTCCGGCGCACGAGGAGCAGCTGAGTACCAGGACGTGAAGGCGGCCGCCGAATATCTGCGGGGCCTGCCGCGAGTGGACGGATCGAAGATTGGGATCTACGGGGGATCGTACGGTGGTTTCCTGACAGCAATGGCTCTCGCTCGCAATTCGGACCTGTTTGCTGCCGGCGTGGACGTCCACGGTGTACACGATTGGACGGCCGAGCGCGCCCGTGGCATGATGACCCGCGATCGGTACGAGCAAGCGGAGGATCTTCATCAAGCTCTCGAGACGGCGTGGGATTCGTCGCCAATGTCATCGATGGCGACTTGGCGGTCGCCGGTTCTAGTGATCCATGCCGACGACGACCGCAACGTGAGGTTCAATCAGAGTACCGACCTGGTACGGAGGCTGGTTGAACGCGGCATCCGGCACGAGACGCTCGTGATTCCCGAGGATACACATCACTTCATGCGGTTCGCGAACGTGCTGAAGGTCTATGACGCGACGGCGGAGTTTTTGGAGCGGGTGCTGATGCCGTAGCTGCAGCGAACCACCACACCGAAAATCTGGATTGACGGGGCAGAAGTTGCGCCCGAGTCCGGCAGCGTTGTCTGGAACCGTCGCCTTGCTTCGAGTGTACGCTGAGTCAGGTGCAGAATGCGATTGCCATACATCATCTGCCCAGCGCCAATAACGCCACGGCCGGCATCCGGTCCGCCACATGACGACACGGTCAACTCCGCCGCACGCCCGGAAAGGTTTGTCAAACCCTCGACCCATGGACCTCGTATGAAGTGTTCCATCGTAATTCTCCTCAGCGTGTTGTTGTCAGCGCCCAGCAGCGTACTCTCGCAGCAGCATGAACGTGTCCGCCAAGATGAGCATTCGGTTGGCAGATTCGCAGTCGTCGATGCACACGTGGATGCCACGCCCGAGAGTGTCGAGCGTTCTGTCGCAACCTTGGCCGCGTACCTTGCCGAAGCTGGGCCGGACGATCTCACTCGCGCACGCGCGATCTACCGGTGGGTGGCGGGAAACGTTGAGTATGACACGGAGGGGTTGATCACCGGCAACCACGGTGACCTGAGCCCTTCAGGTGTGCTGCGCCGTCGCTCAGCCGTTTGCTCCGGATATGCCTTACTCGCAGCGACGCTCGGAGATGCCTTGGGTCTTGACGTCGAGGTTGTCACAGGATGGTCCAAGGGGTACGGGTACACCGCCGGGCAGGAGTTTGCCGCCCCCCCGAACCACGCCTGGAACGCGATACGGATCGACGGTGCGTGGCGATTGATGGATCCAACCTGGGGAGCCGGGTACCTCGACAATCAAACGCAGTTCACCCGTCACTTTCAGGAACACTACTTTCTCACCGAGCCCGGGGCCTTCGTTCTCGATCACCTTCCCGAGAATGACCGGTGGCAACTGCTGGACCAACCTATCTCGGCAGCGGAGTATGCAGACCTCGTATACGTTCAGCCGACGTTCTTCACGACCGGCCTCCGAATCGATAGCCACGAACGTGTGCACATAGAAACCGAGGGCCGCATCGCGGTAACGCTTGGTGTATCCAAACCCATACTCTTGACAGCCCGGATTGTGGATGCAGATCAAAATCGGACACTCGACGACATGGCCTTCGTACAGGTGTCCGAGCGGGAAGCCACCGTGCATGCGGCGTTCCCCCACCCAGGCGACTATTTACTACGCCTATTCGCGAGGCCACTAGCCGCGGAGGGCTCGCTCGACTGGGTGTTGGACTACAGAGTGAGTGCCTCGGGTGGCCTGCCAGATGCGAGGTTCCCGACGGCTATGGAGACCTTCGGGGCAAATGGTGTCTGGCTGGTGGAGCCACTCGAAGGGGTTCTGAACGCCGGCCAGATCTACAGCTTCCGGCTCAGAGTTCCGGGCGCGCTCAGTGTGGCCTCAGTAGCCAGCGGCGAATGGACTCATTTCACGGCCGAGGGCAACGAGTTCTCCGCCGAGGTAACTGCGGTGCCCGGCTCGATTCTCGTATGCGCTCAGTACCACGTCGAGGACAACTGCAAAGGTCTTCTACGGTACACAGGGCGCTGATTGTGGACGGACGGGCGAACGGGTTCAACTGGCCCTAACCTCCGCTTTGTTGGCGCTCAATCTCACCGAAACCGTATCGGCACCGTCCTGTAGTGTGCGCGCATCGCGTCGCGGTACTTCGCCATCTCCTCCGCATTCAGGTCCAGCGGGGGAGTCTGACCGGGGGGCAGCAGTGGCCGGTATGTCGAGCCACTGACTTCCTGGCTGAACGTTTCTTGTGCACGCGCGAGCAAGTCCGGATTGGCAAGCAAATCGACGACCGATGCAGCCATCACTTTTGCGCCAACAACTGTGCCTTTGTGGGCAATCGGCGTGGCCTCTGCAATGGCGGCCGCCCAGTGGTGGAATGGCACTCCGGGAACGTTCGCCGGAAAGGTGACCCGCCCGTGCGGCACCATCCACGTGATGTCGCCCGAATCATTCGAACTGGTGCTCTGGGTCGCTTCGCGCAGCGGTGATGTGGTAGTACGCAACCCCGTCTCGGCGACCTCCGCGGTGGCCTGGATCTGACGGGCCAAGGTCTGTTCTTCCACAGTCCATTCAGGCATTCCTACCAAGTCGATGTTCGACTGAACCACCTCGGCGATGGTCTGGTTGTCTCGAGTAGGCCACACCGCGGCCAGCACCTTTTCCTCCCAAGTCGTTCCGGTCATGGTCGCCGCGCCATCCGCAACCAGCCGCGCGCGTTCATACAGGCTTGCTGCGCCCTCATACGTCGACTCGCGGAAGTAGAACCAGATCTTCGCGTAGTCCGGCACAACGTTGGGCTGCACACCACCATCGACAAAGACAGAATGGCTCCGCTGCGTTGGCGGCAGATGCTCGCGCAACACGTCCCATGATACATCCATCAGCTTCGCAGCATCGACGGCACTCACTCCGGTCCACGGCGACGCCCCCGCATGAGCGGTTTTGCCAAAGAACTCGTATTCAACCGACATTGCGGCGTATTGTCGCACACCGTAACTGGTAGCCAACGAAGAGCCGACGTGTGCGTGAAACGCCGCGTCTACGTCGTCGAAGTAACCGTCTCGGACAAAGTATGGCCTGCTGATGATCTGCTCCTCGGCAGGTGCGGAGAACAGCTTGATCGTGCCGGTTAGGTCGTGCGCGTCCATCGCTTCCCTGATCGCGAACGCGGCGCCGATCCACACCGCCGCGTTTGTGTTGTGCCCCTCTGCGTGCCCTGGCGCACCCGCGACTACCTCCTCCCGTTCGGTCACGCCCGGTACCTGAGATCCGTTTGGTACTGCGTCGTACTCGACGTGAATCGCGATGACTGGACGACCCGATCCATAACTCGCGAGTATGGCGGTGGGGATACCCGAGAGCCCGGTTTCGACCTGAAAGCCCATGTCTCCAAGCAACTCGGCGCACAACCCTGCTGTTTCGAACTCCTGCATACCGAGTTCGGCAAAGCTGAAGATTGCGTCGCCGACCTTGGCGATTTCAGCTCTGTTTCGCTCAACGGCCGCCAAAGCGGTGGCCTTAGGTGAGTTCTGGGCAACCAGATCTGGATGGAAAATCTGGATCGAAGCCGCAACAACCAAAAATCCCCGCAAGGTTCGGTTCATGATAAGCGATCCTCAGAGAAGTGTTCTAAGCTGTCTTCACCCCCCAACTCCAATTGCTCGTC
>JBDGYW010000684.1:0-4001 GCA_039588935.1 Gemmatimonadota bacterium
TGCACCTTCAGGCGGCTGAGGGGACTCTGGTTATTGTGCCGGGGCCGACAGGAGTATTGGTGGTTGTGGTTGGGGATCGAGAATTGAATGTTGGGCTCGCACGTCTCGAGATGCTTCGCGTTGCAGAGGTGGTGTCGTGACGGTCGCCCGTGTGCTAGAGCCGTGGATGATGGTGCCCCTGGAACGTTTTGTTACGGAGGCCGATGCACGACTCACTCTCATCATGACTCCTGCGGGGCAGGTTCTGGCGCAATATGGTTTCACACGTGCGGTGGACGTCATGTCCGCTGCGGCTCTTGGTGCGGCGATTGCGTCATCGACTCTAGAAATCGCGGGCACTCTGGGAGAGAAGAAGTTCAAGGCGCTCAATCACCAAGGTGTTCGGCACGGTATCTTCCTTGCCGAGATGGACAATCCTCGTGGGCGTCTTCTCGCTCTGGTCGTATATGGCCCGGAAACGCTCGCTGGATTGGTGCAGCTGTTCTTTGAAGACCTCGCACAGGATCTCAAGCAGGCGTGCCCACACGTGGAGCCGGCGCAGCCAGTGCTTCCCGCGAACTTTGAACGCGAGCTGAACGATAGCCTTGCCTCGTTGTTTGGACGGTGAGTAATGTCGCTAGTGAATTTTACAAACCGCGAAATCACCTGTAAGATCGTCTACTATGGGCCGGGGCGCTCCGGCAAGACGTGCAACCTCAGATACATATACGGTTGTGTGCCCGAGGAGCGCCGAGGAAGAATGGTCTCGCTGGCGACCGCCGCGGAACGCACACTCTTTTTCGACTTTCTGCCTCTCGAGCTCGGCACGATCTCAGGGTATGTCACTCGGTTCCAGCTATACACTGTACCCGGTCAGATCTACTACGATGCTACACGGAAGCTCGTCTTGCAGGGCGCTGACGGTGTCGTGTTCGTCGCAGACAGTCAGGCTCGTCAGCTGGATGAGAACATAGAGAGTCTTCAGAACTTGCAGGCGAACCTGCTCGGCCAGGGTGTGGACATCCGGACGCTACCGATCGTGCTGCAGTACAACAAGCAGGATTTGCCCAAAGACCTCATTCTCTCTCCAGAGGATCTCGATGACGCGTTGAACTTCCGCGATCTAGCCAGCTTCCCGGCGACCGCCCTGACAGGTGATGGTGTCTTCGAGACGCTGAAGGGTGTTTCCGAGTTGGTACTGAAGAAGCTGAGTATGGAGACCCCGGAATGATCGCTGATCTCAATCCACGCTCCACGTTCGAGACGTACGTCGTCGGACGCGAAAATGGTCTGGCGGCGGCCGCGTCACGCGCGGTTGCCGAGGCACCGGGAGCTGTCTACAACCCCCTTTGCATCACTGGTGGACATGGGTTGGGAAAAACGCATCTCCTGATGGCGATTGCTCATGCGATTGAGACTGCGAACAATCGATTTTCG
The DNA here is from genome assembly GCA_039588935.1 of Gemmatimonadota bacterium. Lineage (GTDB taxonomy): Bacteria > Gemmatimonadota > Gemmatimonadetes > Gemmatimonadales > GWC2-71-9 > JBDGYW01. The sequence goes on from JBDGYW010000684.1 coordinate 1,417, forward strand.
GTTGAGTATTTCACACCGGATGGCCTGTCTGAGGCTTACCATGCGGCGGTTTCTGCTGGGCAGGGCGCCGCGTTCCGAAACCGCCTGTCAGAGACGGACGTACTGCTGATCGACGACATGCATGCACTGATGCACCAGAGTGATATCCAAGCGGAATTGCTCCGTGTCACAGCCGAGATGCACAGCGCCGGCAAGCAGATCGTGGTGGTATCCGTCGATCCTCCGACTGAACTCGCCGGGGTTGACGCATCGTTTATCGAACGTATTGCTGACGGGTTGGTCGTAAGTGTCGGACCACCCGAATACGAGACGCGCCATGCAATCCTAAAGAGGCGCAGCGACGAACGCGGTTCTCGATTCGATGAGCGCGTCCTGGAGGCAGTAGCGTCTTACGAAATCCACGATGTTCGCGAGTTGATTGGAGTGCTGAACCGCCTGGTGGCTCTTCAAGCTGTAAGCGAAACTCCGCTCACCGAAGATGCTGCGCGCGCGCTTTATGAGGGTGAAGTGGCTGACCCGATTCTAGACGGCGTGACACACGCGCTTCCGCCTGAAGAGCCCGCTGACGTTGACGAGTTCGCGGCGTTCTTGTCCGGTGTGAGTGACACGGTGAAACAGCAGGTGGATGTGTGGGAGTCGCGCCTCAACGAGGTATCGAAGCGTTGGGCGGAGCGAGGGTTCTGCACGGATCGTCTCGCGAGTCTCACGAGCACTAGCTCCTCGATGTCAGTAGGTGACTTCCTGAGCGAATTCGAACGAGACGTTCAGGAACTGGAATCCCTGAGAAAGTCCCTGTTGGACATCGATGCTTCGTTGGCCGAAGATCCGGCATTCTTTGATCCCGATCGCCTTGCCGAGGCCAGAGAGATCGTGGATAGGGTTGCTGCAACGCCTCCATCTCTTCCGGGGCCGTCGAATGTCTGGAGATTCCAGAGCTTCATAGGCAGCTGGGCCAACGCGGTCGCGGTTGAGGCGGCCAAGGCAGTTGCAGCGTATCCTGGTTACGAGCACAATCCACTGGTGTTTGTCGGGTCTACCGGTGTCGGAAAGACGCATTTGCTCAATGCTACGGGGAACGCAATCTCCGAATCGGTGGGCGCAGCTGTCGTGTGCCTCTCTGCCCAGGATCTCGGAGAGGGCTTGAATGAGGCCGAACACTCCGGCAGACTCGACGAATGGCGTGATGAGATCTGTGGCGTCACGGCTCTGCTGGTCGACGACTTGCACTTGATTGCCGGGAATGAGCGGCTGCAGAGGGAAGTCTGTCTGATCTTCGACAGAATCCGCGGTGCTCAGCGACAAGTCGTGTGCACACTTAATGCTCATCCTGACAATGCGGTTGGACTTGATGGTACGGTAGCCACCCTGCTGTCCAGTGGTTTTGTCGGTACGTTGGCGCCGCCGGATCGTGAACTCCGCCGCGGTATCGTTGCCGACATGCTCCAAGACCGCGTGGGATCCATCGATCCAGCGTTGGCCGATTATTTGGCGGATAGACCCGCTGATTCGGTCCGCGTCGTGACAGGAACGGTGGCACGCGTGCTTGATGCCGCCGAAGCTCGCGAGGTGCCTCCGACAGCGGCTCTTGCACGTGAACTGGTTGAGGGAGAGGCCTCGGAGCAACCACTGCAGACGCAGGGTGTTCGGACAAGCGGGGTGATGTCAACGCCGGCGGGCAATGTGAGAAGTGTAGAAAAGATGATATGGGTTTGGCCGGACCCGAGTGAACGGTTGATCGAGGAGCTGTCCTAGTGGCAATCAAAGGGAGTCTCAAGGAGGCGTCCCTGCCTGACGTGCTCCAGCTGCTTTCATTAGGACGGAAGACCGGGTGCCTATCGATTTCCGACCAGTCCAGCCTAGGGTACATCTACTTCGATGCAGGCCGAATATGTTATGCCACGGTTGTCAACCGGCGTGACAGACTCGGTGACATATTAGTGAAGAGTGGCAAGATCTCGCAGGCGCAACTGAACGAGGCAATAAACCTGCAGGGGGAGGATCGCGATAAAAGGCTTGGTGAGATTCTCGTCGAGACGGGTGCCCTTCCACGGCCGGAACTGGAGCACTTCATGCGTCTCCAGATAGAGGACGCGGTGTATTTCCTTTTCACGTGGCGACGGGGGAATTTCACGTTCGAGAGTGACATTCGCCCGCACAAGCAGGATTTCCTCGTATCGATTGATCCCGAGGGCCTTCTCCTCGAGGGAGCGAGACGGATCGACGAATGGAGCCTCATAGAGAAGAAGATCCCGTCATTCGATCTCTTGTTCCGGCTGGACCAGGAACGACTTGACGCTGCGGAAGTCAACCTGACGAGCGAACAAGAACGAATCAAACCTCTCCTAGATGGCTCGCGTGATGTTGAGACAATCATGGAAGAAACGGGCCTGGTAGAGTTTGATGTCGGTAAAGCCTTGTACGGCTTGATCACCGCCGGGTTCGTACATAGGGCCGGACGCAGCGAAGCGGGCGAGAAGCCGGAGCCACGCAGTGCGAGGGTTGATGAACACCGGAATCTCGGCATCGCCTTCTACAAGACTGGGATGTTGGATGAATCGGTGCGGGAGTTCAGACGGGTCGTTTCT
>JBDGYW010000685.1:0-4000 GCA_039588935.1 Gemmatimonadota bacterium
AGCGTGTGAGGCTCCCCAGCGACGCCCGAGAACCGCACGTTCGATCCGGTCGCCACCACGGTCCGTGAAGACGAAAACACCGGAGGTACTCCCCAGTTCTTCAGCACCGAAGGGATCCTGAATGTTCTCTCTCATCACGTGAATCCACATGTCGACATTGTTCTTCCTCATCACCTCAGGCAGGACGATATCGAACTTCTCTCTGCGAATCCGATGGTTCCATTCCCTCAACTCGGCCGCTTCCTGAATCTCCACTTCGGTCATCGGCGTATCGGTCGATACCGGGTCGGCATCTTCAGAGCTACAGGAACACAAGAACAAGGACACAGGAAAGATCAAAAACGAGGCTATTCGATTAGACATTCGACACTCTCTTGAGGCGTCAACCGTAGGCGGCAAAGGATTACCCTCCGCTTATGGCCAACCAGTCATCGTACGCCAGGGCCCCTTTTGTTACGACATCGCCGCGACCGTTAACGGTAATCGTGTTCCCTTCGCCATCGATCACGATGAGTGTCGGAATCCCGCCGACCTCGTATTGCCGGGTCAACGCTGCGGCCTTTTCGCCCCCAAAGGGGACCGCCAACCAAGGCATGGCACGATCCGTCATGTGGGCGAACATATCATCCATGCTGTTGTCGAAGCTGACGAGCACAACCTCGAACGACTTGTCGGCCAGTTCCAGTTCTGTGTAGAAACTCACCAACAGCGGCGTAAATTCCGCGCATGCCGGACACCATCCCGCCCCGAAGTAGATGCCGATGATCGATTTGTCTTCGATGGTCTCTATACCCACCACATTCCCGTCCGCCTCGTAAAGGACAGTGCCGAACAGGTCCACAAGCGAAGTGGCAGGTGGCGGGGGGACGTTCGGCGAGATCACGTCGTCGGCCTGGTTACAGGACGTCACCAGGCAACAACAGAGTCCCGCCAAAACGATCTTACCGAGAACAGTGTCCCGGGCACTATTAGATCCCACTCTTCGCCCTCCCCGTGACTCTCTGCGATTCACTCGTTTTCCGGCTCGCCCTCACCCTTCACGTACCGGTCGAACCACTCCAGCCATCGCGCCCACATATCGAGGTTGTTCTCGATCGCGCGGGGCGTGTGCGACTCGAACGGATACATATACAACACCGCCGTTTTCCCCAATCCGGTGAGTGCCTGCATCAGTCGTTCCGATTGAATAGGGAAGGTCCCAGTGTTGTTGTCGTCCGCCCCGTGATACATCAACAGCGGGGTGTTGATCTGGTCGGCCTTGAAGAACGGCGACATCTCGAGATACGTCTGAGGCGCCTCCCAAATGTCCCGTCGTTCTGCCTGGAATCCCATTGGCGTCAGCGTTCTGTTGTACGCGCCGTCCCCCGCGATGCCGGCCTTGAAGTAGGGCGTGTGCGCGAGCAGGTTGGCAGTCGCAAACGCCCCGTAGCTATGGCCCCCGTGGCCTATGCGGTCAATGTCGACAAAACCAAGCGTGTCGACGGCGCGGAGCGCCCCGTACATCGCATCGACCATGTTGGATATGTACGTGTCGTTGTAATTCTCACCCACAATGGGAATGTCGGGATATACGATCGCGTACCCCTGGGTGAGCCAGATGTCCGACCAGCGCAACCAACTGAGATGCGTGAAAGCGTTGTGGTTGCGGGACCGGATAGCCGCGTTCTGATACTCTTCATTGGTGTCGTACTCGCGGGGATACGTCCAGAAGATCGCGGGTACACGTTGTCCTTCTCGGTAGTTCGTTGGGAGGGATATTCGCCCCTGAACCTCGAGGCCATCTCGCCTCTCGTACTGAAAATCTACCCGTTGCGCCGCGGTGATATGAGGGAACGGATCGACGTTGTTCGTGAGATTCTCAAACGAGCCATCGGGAGTCCAGAGATAGCTGTCGGGGAAATCCGTTTTGGATTGACGACTCACCACCATTCGGCTCATGTCCGGATCGAGTCCGACCAACGGACGATCGAAAGAATCGCCGGCACCCTCGAATAGACGCTCAGTGGCGCCGTCCCGCAGGGCTACACGATCAACGAAGGGCTGTGGTTTGAAGTCCTCCGTATACCCTGGGCCCTCGAGGTAGGCGAACCGCCCGTTGCTCGAAAGCACAGCGTACTCTATGCCGTTCGATGTACGACTGGTCAGCATCTCGCCAGGTAGGGTAAGCAGTTCGTCCGGGTCATAGAACTCAACGAGCAAATTCCGCTCGGGATTGCGCCGGCCAACGTCAAACTCGGCGATGCCCCGCTCTCCATTCTTCGTGACCGTGACAAACACGTGGCGCCCGTCCAGCGAGTAACGGTGCCCGCTCATCGGGTCCTCACTCTCGGCGATTACCTGGGCCTCCGACGTGTCGAACGGAGCGACCAACATCAAAACCTGATCCGCGCGCTGCTCGTCTTCGTCTTCGTCATCCCCTTTCGCTTCCCGGAGCAGATACGTCACCGCGGAACCCTCTCTACGGGGGCGCCACGACCACTCACGCGGCGCATCGTTGTTGCCGTTGCGTTCCCTCGTCTCCTGAAGGGGCCGTTCATGAAGCGTAGAGACGATATTCCCTTCCCGGTCGAGCACCTCGGTGGTTCGAGGAAAGCCCGAGTACGGCGCTATGAAGGAAAAGGGCCGCTCGATCCGAGTCGCCATCAAAAACTGCCCGTCGGGGCTCAAGGCAATCGACTCGTACATACCGGGCTCACCTAGGAGCCGCGGCGGCTGTCCTGCAGCTAGTTCAGCGAGCTGGCTCGTGGTGTAAAACTCGAAGAGCACGCCATCAGACTCGTCGCGGAGTAGATACGGATACGTGGGTGTTTGGGTCGGCTTTTCCCGAGTCCGTCGGATCATTGGGCTGGATGGGACCGGGTTCCGTTCCGGCTCCGCCCCGCGGTCGGACGGTACCAGCAGAGTGATGATCGACCCATCCGGCGTCCACTGCATCATTCGGGACGGCGCGCTGCCCTGACCACGCGCCGAGGTACCGATGGTCGCCAGGACTCGTGCATCACTGACCGGACCGAGTTCCCCAGTGGAAACGTCGGCGACCCACACCTGCGTTCCGCGCCGAAGATGCGCAAGAAAGGCGAGCCGGCCGCCGTCGGGGGACCACATGAAGTCCGATGCCAATGCACCGTCCGGCAACATGTAGTTCCGAAACGCTCTGTCGCTCAACGAGTAGACACGGAACCCGTTGATGCCGTAGGTATCGAGATGCCACAGACGGTCAGTCCGGGGCCTGATCTCCAACATCGCCAACCGGTACGTCTCAACGGCCATCTCTTCGAGAGTCGACAGTTCGGTCACCCGCGGAACCAGGAAATGGTCTCCGTCAGGGCTCAGGTGATCGAGCGTGGCGTAGTTCTTATCGGTGTCGAACAGTTCGCGAACGCTCGGGTCGGGAAGGATGTACTGGTCAGCGTCACTCTGAGCGGGCGCCGGACTGGGGAGTGACATCGCAACGGCGATGCAGGCGAGCCAGATGGCGGCGGCTGAACGACTGCGGATCATGAGAGCCTCTTGGTTCAAAGAGAAACTGTGGGCGCCCGGAAAAGAAAACTCGGGCAATCAGCATAGGAAGCTGAGTTCCGCGACGTCCCGCTGTCAACTCGAAGACTCAGAGATGAAGGTGCCAGATGATTTTGATGTTTGCGACCGTCGGTCTAGGGTGTCTCGCGGGCACGTACGCGTACGTGCCCGTACGCATCATACGCCCGTATATGTTGGATTTCTCCGACATACCGTTACGTATGAATACGCATCGGCCACCCACAGTCTGACCCACAGTGCAAATCCACCACCGCCCGGCCTCGTGCCGGGAGGTGGGAAGGCTTCAGTTTACAGCTCTCACCTACTGGGATTCGGTAGGCGGATAAGACTCATGCACAAGATGGACCTTCCATTCCCCATCTTGTTGCTTCCAGATTGTCGTTACCGCGAAGCCAACCTCCGGCGTGGTGACCCCTGCAGTATCGGTGGCTGTGAAAGATCCAGACTCCATGATACATAC
>JBDGYW010000686.1:0-3999 GCA_039588935.1 Gemmatimonadota bacterium
GACAACGACGGCGTGGGTGATGACTGCGATCCCACTCCCACAGGATAGAACATGGCCAACGCTTACACAGGCACGACCTGGGTCCTCGACACCGGTGCAGGAGTCTCCTGGACCGGCAGGATCAAGACCAGTGGGGTGACCCTGGTGAACCAGGCAGGGGTTGCAGCGACAGTCCAGCTCAACGACGCGAACGGCGATGTCGTGGCCAGGGCCGATGTCCCCAGTGACGACGCGATCCGCTTCGAGACTGACTGGATCGACGGCCTCGGTGCCTCTACGATCCCAGCCGGCGCTACGATCCAAGTCCACATCCGGTAACCAGAAGGAGAGAGAAGTGAGAGGATTCTTCCACAAGATCGCAACCTTCCTTCTGGCCAGTGGGTTGGCACTCGGAGCGGCTGCCGCGGCGACCGACTCGGACATCCATGTCCTCCTGGCCGACCCGAACGGGGTCTTCCACGACTGTCCCAACCCGGCGCACAACTCACTCAACGCCTCGAACACCAACCAACTCTCGTACTGTGCCGGTGGAGTCAACGACCTTGAGGTGATCGGCACCTACGCTGCCATCGGGCGAGTCTCAGTTGCGACCTGCGAAGTGGACGGAGTCGTCACCGACCTCGATCTTGCAGCCGGCGCAGCGGGGGTCCTCTTTGACGTGGATACCGACACCGAGACTCTCTACGCTCACCCGCAAGCAGCGATCTACAACATGAACCCCTCGGACGACATCGAGGTCCACTCAGGTGTCTACCGCACCCCTGGTGCCCGCTGTGATGGGAACTGTAATACTCATGGATCTGACGGGGTCTGTGACAGCAGAATGAAGTGCTGGCAGGCCTCGGTTGTCGCCTTCGGTATGGGGCCGAACCTCACTGACGACGGTTACGGCACCTCTGCAGATCCTGCCTACCTCCGTGGCGCAGTGATGAACTCCTCCACTGACACCTGGGACCCGAACGGTGACAAGAACCCTGCGGACAGTGCATATCCTGTGATCTTCAGTGGTGATGTGAACGACGACAACAACGGCACCACTGGCTTTGACACCACTACCTGCAACGCGACCTCGTGCAGCGGAGACATAGGCATCGCCATAGCTCTTGGCTGTCCTGACAAGTGGGGGGAACTGTGTGCGGCCAGTTATGAGGGCGCTGCAACTGGAGTTGAGATTGACTCTAACGGCGATGGGACGATCAACCAAGAGCTCAACGAGGGCCCTCAAAACGCAGACTACCTGATCGTCAAGGACATTGAGTTCACAGAGTACAACGGCGGCTCTACTCTGACGGTACAAGCCAGTCCTCGCCAATGGATGGGGCTCATCAGCCAAGGTCGGGGGAAGGTAGGCATGGATGGTCTGGTGTTTGACCACCTCTACTTTCACACCAATGACTTCAAGATCCTTGGGCTGGTGGAAAGCAACTGGTCTGTCTTCTCTGATGGCCTGAACAACCAGTGTGCGACTCACACCGAGTACAAGAACTCCTACATCGAGCAGAACAATCGGTACGTCTACAACAACGACTGTGGGAAAGACAACCGGTGTGGCTGCTCCGAGTACATCCACGACAACCGAATCCTGGTGGACATCACCTCTGCTCGTGCTCATCAGGAAGACTCACTTCAGGCACTTGGCTACTGGAAGGCGATTGACTCGGTGCGTGATGGAGACCCCAAGCAGATTCGGTTCGTCAACAACGAGGTCATCGTCAAGGACGCAGGAGGAACAAGCTCCAAGGCCATTTATGCTGCTCTCGTAGGGAACAGCTTCCACCAAGGTCTCGGTGAGTTTTGGATCTATGGCAACATCTTCCGTCGCCACCCAAGTATCTCCCAAAACTACATCCGGTTCTTCCAGTCTTATTGTGAGGATCCTGGAGGTTGGGCAGGAGACTACCGACTCTACTTCTTCAACAACACAATGGACCTTGGGGCTGAGATGTTGAGTCTTTGTGGCAACGGCACAAGCCCTGGTGAGCAGTTGGTTGAGGCCAACAACGCTTGGTTCGACATGAGCGCTGCTCACACAGATGATCGGTACAACCTCATTTATCGGGCCCATGAATACTGCACCTCTGCCCTCAGCACTGACTGTATCGTCCCAGCCGACGTAGGCTTCACAGACTGGTTCGACGGCAACGGCACTGACCCTGCTACCCACGCTGGCCTCGCTGCCTACTCCCCTGACACAGGTGGCCCACTCTACCGAACAGGCACCTGTGATCCTGATGGAGTTCGAGGAGATGGCGTTGACTACATCATGGGAAACAATATCACTCCGTTTGACGACCCCAACTGGGCAGACATCGCTGGCAATGAGGTCGATTGTCATGATGGAGGTTCGCTGTCCATTGGGGCGATCCAGTTGACTACTGCTGCCTGTGTCAACACCTGTGGTAACAACCAGACAGAGTGCTACCCCACCGAGGTCTGTGACGGCACAGACCTGAACGACGAAACTTGTGAGACCCAAGAGTTTGATGGAGGAACTCTCACCTGCGCTGCTGGCTGTGCTTCGTTTGTGACTACAGCGTGCTACCGTTGTGGAGACGGCACCTGCAACGGCCCAGAGGATTCGAGTAGCTGCACTGCTGACTGCGGGACAGCGACCGAGCTTGACGCAACCGGCCTGTACTACCCAGCGGACTGGGGCGGCGATCCTTGGTGGCTGAACAAGCCTCTGGTCGAGACACAGGACAACCGCAAGGCCTCTCACGCCGCAGCCAGCCAAGGGGTCCTCCGGATTGGTCTTGACCCGCCGACTGACATCGCAGACCAGTGGCCCACTTCTCCGGCGACCGCAACCGTGCTAGGAGTCGTCGTCTCGGTCCACGGCAATGGGATGCACGCTGGTGACCAGAACGCCAACGACCGGAAGATGGACATCGGCCTGGGCGACGGTGCCGGCGCGCTGATCGCTGGGTCACAGTACATCACCCAGGAGTTCGACAACTACACTCCTGCCACCGAGACTATCGGCAGTGAGAGTGACGTGACTGTGTGGTACGCCGACCCGAACTCCCCGGCCACTCTTGACCGCACAGCCTTCTTGGGTGGGATGGAGATCCTGATCCGGCCCTCCTACTCTGACATCTGGACTCGTCAGGTGGACTATGTCAGTGCGGTGATCTACCTCACGGTGGTCGGTGCGCTCGCAGATGAGACCACCTTTGCGATCTGTACAGACGACCTCGACAACGACGGCGACGGCTACCCGGACAACCAGGATCCAGACGGCAACTGCGATCAGTTCTACCCAGGGCTCCTCTCGGTCTTGCCTGCTCCCAGTCTGGGTCCTCACTCTCAGACAGCAACGAGCTTCGTCCTTGGTCTGACCCCCTCTGGCCTCACAGTCGGGACCACAGGGTACGTCGCGTGTGATAGAATCAGAGAGGAGCTGAACTGCAAGGGAGTTACCGTCCTCGATGCGGGCAGCGCCTACCAAGAGGGCTGTCTCACTGATCTCTCCACCACCTCTGGTGACTTCATCCTCCTCTACTGCGCTCTGGAGTGACCAATGCCCTGGGTTCCAAATCCTGATCCTGCTCTCCCGCCGCTCTCGTACACCGCGGACACCGAGGAGATCGTCGCCAAGCGCTCTGACGGCAAGGTCCACCAAGGGATCCGCACCTTCAACTGTCACCTCTGCGGCTTCGGCTACCGGGAGAACGAGCTGGTGATCCGCAACGGTCTCCGGGTCTGCAAGGTGGCTGGCACCAAAGCCCGCCCCTGCTTTGACGAGCCTGGGTTTGACGAGGTCGTGAGCGTAGAGCCCTTTGACGCTGGCCCGAAGCCTGACACCGAGGGTCAGGAGGATTACCACTGATGGGTGCAACCGGACAGCAGCTCGTCGAACGCTCTCTCCGGCGCCTCGGGAACCACTCGATCTCGGTCTACGGACAGCTCCTGGTGGACTGCACCAACGAAGCTCTGATCGACCTCGCCTCGGGCCGCGACTTCCAGGACTTCCGGGACTACCAGAAGACTGCCACCTAC
>JBDGYW010000687.1:0-3992 GCA_039588935.1 Gemmatimonadota bacterium
AGAGATTCTGAAAAGGGAAGACGTTGACGTCTTGATGATGCAAGAGACCTACTCGTCCGGCGATTTCATTGCCGCAGAGCTGGGCTATTACTTCGCAACGACCGTCGATTGGGATTATCTGAACCAAGGTGCCAACATCTCGGTGCTGAGCCGCTACCCGATCAAGGAGCTGTACGTTCAAGAGGACTCACCCTTCATGAATGTCGGTGTCAAGATCGCGATCAGTGAGACCCAGGATCTGTATGCGATGTCGAACTGGTATGGAATGCAGCAATTTCCTGCGGTGTTCGGTTTTCACGAATCCAGGTTTCAGGAATCCGACGTCATCCCCACCTTATTTGCCGGCGACTTCAATGCTGTGCCGCATACGGATGGAGGAGACAGTCCTGCTTCGCGAGCAATGCTGGATGCTGGGTTCACGGATGCGTTCCGAAGTCTCTATACGGATGCGCAAGAGTATCCTGGAGCCACACATCGAAATGGCCGCAGAATTGATCAGCTTTACTACAAAGGCGTGGGCCTGCGAAACACTTCGACGAGGCTTATCTCAACGTGGCCTACTGGATTTCCGTCTGACCACCTCCTGATCCGATCGACCTTTGATGTGAATTATTCCACGCCGGAGACGGGGCGATAGGCGAAAGATGGCTCGGAGGAGTAATATGAGAAGCATGAGAGTGGTTCTGACCTGCGTTCTGATCGCCGGGTCGTTGTCGATGCCCGCGAGCGCGCAACGAGTTCCCGATCAAGGTGGCGAGCAGGCGACCGTATGGTACCTGCGCCATGCAGGCTGGGCGGTTCGCCTCGGCGACGCACTGCTGGTCTTCGATTACCAAGAGTCGATGGGGATGGAAGACGTCACTGACGACACGCCACGCAATCTCGAGAATGGATTCATCGATCCCGAAGAGATCGGCGATCTCGACGTGTTCGTCTTTGTGACACACGCCCACGGTGACCATTACGACCCCGTCATCTTCGAGTGGCAGGGTGAGATCGAGAGCCTCACATACGTCATCGGTTGGGACGAACAGCCGGAGTCGCACTGTGAACGTTTCATCAGAGCCGGCGCCGACTGTCACACGACGGGGGGCTTGCGGGCGACAGCCGAGTTGGGCGGCATACAGGTCTACACGATCGATTCCGACCACAACGACATTCCCGAGGTGGCATACCTGGTCCGTCACGCTGACTGGATTGTGTATCACAACGGGGACTACATGGCCGACCACGTCACGGATTACGCCTACCTGAAGACCGTCAGCGACCGAATCGACGTGGCGTTCGTGAGTGGGTTACCGGACCGCAGATGGCCTCACTTGGCTCGGGCCGTTCACCTTGCTCGCGAGTTTGACGTGCCGGTGCTGTTCCCGATGCACTTCCGCGATCGTGAGATGTGTGAGAGTTTCGTGGCCGAGGTGGCAGCCGAGGGTGTGACCGCCGAGGTCAAGTGCCCGACGGCGCGGGGGCAGCGGTTCGTGGTGGAGAGGGGTGGTAGAGGGTAAAAGGGCAGCACTCCTTAAGGAAAGGTACAGGATCCTCATGTCGACGGCGCAGTTGACTCGCAGGCAACTCCTAACGCAGCCACTCGTGGCCGGCGTTTGCACATTGGCCCTTGCATGCTCCGGAGGTGCGGACGGCCCCCGCGAACCGGAAGCGCCTCCCACAGGGTCATATGAAGACTTCACCCCGGAAGAGCTGGTGCGGGTCTTCGATCTTCGCGAAAGCGATGTGCCGGTCCGCGAGCTACCGGGATGGGCTCCCCCCGAGAAAGTGGTCGTCGTGGTTCCCGAGGAGTGGGATCGACGCGAGGAGCGGATGGCGTTCCTGCAGGAAGTCGCTCCCGGGGTCGAGCTCATCCCCGTCAGGAATCGACGAGATGCCGTCGATCGAGGCGTGCTGGCCGATGCGCAGGTGGTGCTGGGACTTGGGTGCGGTGCGAGTACTGTTGCCGCGATCGGTCCGGAGACGCACTGGGTTCAATCGGGGAGCGTCGGGGTCGCGGGATGCTTTACGAGCGGCACGCCGCCGGGCGAGACCAACCGCATTCTCCGGGAACGCAACATTGTGACCACCTCCATTCGTGGCATGACCGCACGGGCCATTGCCCAGCACTCTCTCACGATCATGCTCTCGTTGATCGGCGGCATGGACATCCACGATGAGAGACAGGAGAACCACGTATGGGGGAGAACGCAGACAGACGTGGTGAAGCACAAGAACCTGGATAGGGAGTTCCAGGATCAAACGCTGCTGGTGGTCGGGCTCGGGAGTATCGGTACCGAGGTGGGTCGACTCGCTCACGCCCTGGGTATGCGAGTGATCGCGACTCGGAACACCAGCAGGTCGGGACCGGCGTTCGTTGACTACGTGGGCCTCTCCGATGAGATGTACGAACTCGCTGCTCAGGCCGATGTGGTGTATGCCTCCGTGCCGAACACTCCCGACACACAGGAGATGTTCGACGCGAGGTTCTTTGACGCGATGAAAGAGAGCGCGTACTTCGTCAGCATCGTGCGGCTTCCGGTCGTGAACTGGGACGACCTGAAGGACGCACTCAGGTCGGGGAGTATCGCGGGATTCGGGGCGGACGACTTGCCTCAACGCGACTTCGAACTCTGGGACATGCCCCGTGTCATCATGACGCCTCATGTCTCGGACTACTCCAACCGATATCGCGACAATCAGTATCTGCTCTATCGCGAGAACCTCCGCCGTTATGTCGCGGGCGATAGGATGCTGAACGTCGTTGACCTTGAGCGTGGGTACTGAAGCGCTCTAACCATCGCGAAAAGAAAAGAGCGAGCTCAGGCTCGCTCTTTTGCGATGGGACAGTTGTACCTTCAGGCGTTCGGTACCATGAGGACGTTAAGGACCTTCCCCTCCCCGTTGACGTTGCCAATCTGGAGATATTCCGTAGCCCGGGACGACGTCACCTTCACCGCCGCGATGCCGTGGGAGACGTCCTGAACATCGATCTCGATGTTCTGCTGGCCCTCTTCCACATTGTTGAAGCCGCCGGCAGCCACTTCGATCAGTGTCGCCACGCCCGTCTTGCTCATGAACGACCGGTCCGTCTGCCTGTGCTGCCGCAGTCGGACGCTGTTCAATTCGGGGTGTAGCGCCTTCGTGACGCGATCGGCGTCTCCCGAGAACATGCCCTCCACGTAGTCCAATGCCGCTTGCTCCACGGCGGCCCTGTCGGCCGGCGTCCCCGTACGATCGCCCTGGTCGTCATCGGTCTGGTTGGATGCCCAGAGCACGTTGACGAGTTTCCACTCCCCGTTGAGCTTCGCCACCTGCAACAAGTCGTACCACAACTGGCCCACCGCCCGGACAGACGCCATGTCGTTGCCGAGATCAAAGACCGTCACGTCTACCGCTTTGTCGACATCGGCCATCCTGTCGCCGAGCCCGCGCACAGTCTCCACCAACTGGGTGTACCGGCTGGTGCTGAGGATCTGCCGCCCGTTCGGCAGGGTGCTGATCACTACCTTGTTCAATTCGGCGTGGATTCCACGGCCGACCCGCTCGGCGTCGACGGTGACGGCACCCTCCATGTAATCCATTGCTGCGGCGATGACCCCTGCCTTCTCCGTCTCCATGTCGTGGCCGGATTGCGCCAGCGCCGGACTGGCCGCCAATGCGGACGCCACCAACGTGAGATACAGCTTCTTCATGTCTGAACACTCCTTCACGTGTTTCCGAAGTTGGGAGGGGACATCGGTGCGAATAACTAACGGGTGCTTGGCCCGCCCCGTACATTGTCTCGTCCCCTCGTTCCACCTTCATGTGAGACCGAATCATGTACCTGAAGCGCCTCTTATCTCTCTCGGTGCCGCTGAGCCTCCTCGGCACCTTTTTGACTCCCAGCGCCGCGCTCGTTGCCCAGCAGGGCTCCAGGACCGTGGTCCTCGACTCGGCGTTCCTGGCCGGATACCGGTGGCGCAATCTCGGCCCCGACCGGGGAGGCCGTTCCATTGCGGTGTCCG
>JBDGYW010000688.1:0-3981 GCA_039588935.1 Gemmatimonadota bacterium
CGCTTTGATCCGGTTCAGCTCACGGCGTTCCCCGTATTGCTCAATTAGGTCGCCGAGCAAAAACTCGCGTTCGGCACGCGGTAGGAGCATCCACAGAATAGCAGTGGCGACCCGAGGAGTGCGAATCGTCTTCACTTGACGCCTCCTGACACGGCATCTGTCATGAGAAGCTCCAACTCCTTCTCAATCCCCGCGGTCATCTGACGGTATGCGCTGACCGATCTATTGAGCGAGAACACTCCAGCGTCCGTCATGCTGTAATATTTCTTTCGCCTGCCGCCCCGCTGCGGTGTTGGCTCACCGATCGTTGCGAGCACGTGACCACTCTTTTGAAGACGTGCGAGACCGGTGTATACCGCTCCGATTGCTACTGATCTACCTGTTCGGTCTTCGATCTCGCGATGGATCGTAGCTCCATATGCCTCGTGTTGAAGCCGGACTATGGCGAACAGGATCAAGATTTCGAACTCGCCCAGGGATTTTGGCATTTCAGCTCCACGGATCACGTATATCTACTGCATTGCAGTGTATTAGATGCCAATATCGCCAAAAAGGTTGGAATGGGGAAGGGGGGGGTGCGCGACAAGGTTGATGATCGCGATTCCCAGTGACGTTTCCAGTGCCGTTTCCGCGTAATCCGCGGTCACTTTCCGGCCTTCCGAACGTCACCCAGTACTCTGTAGTAACGCTGTAGTGACGCCAACTGTGCTCTCCAAAACCGGGGGTTGCAGGTTCGAGTCCTGCCGGGCCTGTTTAAGCGCCAGTGCAACAAGCACTTACGCGGTCCCAGGTGGGACCTTTTTTCGTTTTTCCCTCCGGTTTGGCGGACCGGGGGTTGTGGGTGGGTCAGCTGTACCGAGAGTGAGCTCGCTGTTCTTGAAACCTCCAGAAGTGACATTCCGTAGTCCTGAATATCTATAATTTCAAGATTGCCGAAATAATGAGGTGATCATGGCCAAGAGAGAATTCCCCGGGGAGTTCGAGCAGGTTGTTTTGCTCACGGTTGCGCGACTGAAAGACCGGGCATACGGGATGGCCATTCGTCAGGAGATCGCCGATCGTACCGGGCGAGATGTCGGCATCGGTTCCGTGTACTCTGCGCTCGATCGCATGGAGGAAAAGGCCTTTATCTCCTCTACCACAGGCGACCCCACCCCCGAGCGTGGCGGCAAGGCCAAACGATACTACCGACTTGAGCGGGGCGGGGTCCTGGCACTGCAGCGGGCACGCGAGATGTTCGCCAGACTCTGGGACGGTCTGGTGCTGGACGAAGGAGCGTTTCAGTGAAGGGTTTTGGTGTAGGGAGAAGAGAGCGGCCGCCCGGCAGACCGCCGCGCCTGGCAGAGTTCATTCTCAGGCTCTCATTACAGTCCCGCTACCGCGACCAGCAGCTGGGGGACCTTCGGGAGGCGTTCTTCTCACTTCAGGAGCAGAACGGCCTGTCCAAGGCGCGACGCTGGTACAGGTGTCAGGTGCTGAAGTCAATCGTTCCAAACCTGAAACTCTCGATGCGACGCGGTGAGCGACCCCAAAGCCAGGGTCACAACAAGAGGTTTGCAGTATACGGTGCGTTGGTGGAGGATCTTCGGTTCGCACTCCGCACCCTTCGTCGACGCCCTCTGTTCACTGCCGTGGCGGTTTTGACGGTCGGTCTGGGAATTGGGGGTACGACGGCCATCTTCAGCGTGGTGGAGGGCGTACTACTTCGGCGGTTACCCTACGCACAGCCAACGGAGTTGGTAACCGTTCTAGAGACTTTTCCCGAATGGCGCACCAACGCGCCTCTGTCGCAGGGGTGGGATCGCGTGACCCTCGACTACCTGAACTACGAGCGGTGGCGCCTCAATCAGACTCTATTCCAGGAAGTGGCTGCTTTCGGGTCCACCCCGATGGCTCTCACGGGGTTAGGGGACCCGGAACTGATACCGGTGGGGACGGCGTCATCCTCGTTGCTGGCCGTGCTCGGAGTAAAACCTCAACTGGGCAGGCCGTTCCTTCCTAACGAGTCCGGGCATGATGCCAGCGCTGTGGCGATCATCAGCCACGAGTGCTGGCAGGATTGGTTCGGCGAAGATCCAGGTGTCCTTGAAAAGACCATCACACTGAACGGTCGAGCTTTCCAGATTGTGGGTGTTCTTCCCCGCTCGTTTTACTTTCGCCGTCTGGGGTATGGCGCAAATCCAACGGCTTCGGGCATGCCACTCGTGTGGGTTCCTATCGGGATCGTCGATGGGTCCCTTAGAGCGGGGAATCATCTGTACGACGGCATCGCTCGCCTCGTGCCCGGAATCAGCGTTGCGCAGGCGTTGACGCAGACAGCGAGCCTCGTCCGAGGCGATCTGGATCCGTCTGAGCGAGGTGCGCGGCTGATATCCGCGGAGGAGCGACGAGATCTGGAAACTGGGCTGTTTCGTGCTCCGCTGCTGCTTCTCATGGGTGCCTCCGTGGTGCTCCTACTCATCGCCAGCGGAAACGTCGCCATGCTGTCCCTCGCCGAGATCAGCGGACGCCGCGTAGAGATGTTGACCCGCTCAGCCTTGGGGGCGAAGTCCTCCAGGCTCGCACGTCAGCTTCTTACCGAGAGCGTGCTTCTCGGAGTTCTGGGGAGCGCTGTGGGGATCATCATCACACTTGCCGGCTCTCGCCTCCTGATGTCCGTGGCTCCCCCGCTTCCCTGGTCGCACGAGGTCCGGCTGAACGGTCTTGTTTTGTGGTTCGCAATAACCGCGGGAGTCGTTACCGGCCTACTCTTCGGCCTGGCTCCCGCGTTCGGTCTGTCGGGACATGGGATTCAGGAGACGCTGAGACGCGCGGCCACCGGTATAGGGCGCCAAGGACAGGAGCGTCTTCAAGGGCTGGTGGTATCACTGGAGATTGCCCTTACCGTCGTGCTTCTGGTGAGCGGCGGCCTCCTGAGTCGAAGCATGGTTAGTCTCTTTTCCGTCGACCCAGGGTTTCGGCTCGACAACCTGGCTGAAGTCCGGGTGCGGCTTTCACGGGATCGGTTCGGCGACTCCGAAGCGCGCAATGCTGCGTTTCTCGAGATCCGGGATGCGATAGCGGCAGTGCCAGGGGTGTCGCACGCAAGCGGCACGTCCGGACTGCCGTTTTCAGGGTCGGGTTGGATGAGTGACATAGAGATCGAGGGGCGGGAAGCAGCAACGGATCCGTTCGCGCATTTTAGACTAATCCTCCCCGGATTCTTCGAAGTTTTGGAAATTCCGTTGGTGTCCGGCCGGGCTCTGGTGGATGCTGACCACTCGGCTGAGCCAAGTGGGTCAGTCGTCATCAGTGAAACCATGGCCCGACGGTTCTGGCCGCACGGTTCCGCCGTTGGAGGCCGAGTTCGGTATGACGACCGCTGGCTCGTCGTTGTGGGCGTCGTAGCGGATGTACGCCACGAGTCACTCAACTCCGAGTACTTGCCCACGATATACGTACCCGTCCGCTCGGCCACTGTCAGCCTTGTGACGCGGACTGCCGTAGATCCCCAACATCTTTTCCCTCAAATCCGTGAAGCCGTGTGGTCCGTGGATCCCAGCATTCCAATCCTCCACATGAGGACCGTGAGATCGTTGATGAGTGAGACAGCGGCACACGAGCGGTTCCGAACCGTCCTTCTGATGACCTTTGCGATGTTTGCCGTGCTGCTGGGTACAGTAGGCGTATTTGGAGTTACAGCCCGAAGCGTATCCCGACGCACCAAAGAGATGGGAATACGGATGGCGCTCGGAGCGCAGGGGAAACGGCTGACACGGATGGTGGTGCGGCGCAGCCTCTCGGCAGGCATGGTCGGGATAGTGTTGGGAATACCGGTCGCATTGGCCACGAGCACTCTGTTGTCGCCGTTCCTGTTTGGGGTGGAGCGGTGGGACCCGCTCACGTACGGTGCCGTAGCGTCATTCATGGTGGGCGTGTGTTGGCTGGCGAGCTATGTGCCTGCCCGCCGGATATCGGCCTTGGATCCGATGGACGTGCTCA
>JBDGYW010000689.1:0-3978 GCA_039588935.1 Gemmatimonadota bacterium
CACCCTCGAGATGGCCGAAAGTTGGTATGCCACCGCTCTCGGTTCTGGGTGTGAACGCGGAAACGGCGTATTCAGTGTTTCGTCCAATAACACGCTCGAGTTGAAGTCCCCAGAGGTGCTCATCCTGATTACGGAACCGAATCTGACTGAAGGGAATGCGGTATTCGGCTGTCCAACCTTCATCATCAACGGATGTCGCAACATCCCAAACACCGTCCCACGACAGATCGTCCCTCTCTCCACCTCCCGGGGTCATCGATTTGACCGCGTCTCGTTTCACCCCTCCGGGATTAACATTGAACGAGTAGCCGGTTTGATGATCGTGATAGCTGTCGATGACCACTCCGATCCAATCCGAGTCTTGGAGTGGCATGTCTCGTCGGCCCAATCGCGTGGTAGTGGGTCCGTCATCCCAAGCCCTGACACCGAAGTAGATCGCGTCAGAGTCAAATAGAATCCGGACCTCCGTACGCTGGCTAACCGGTTGTCCTTCCTCCGGGTCCACCTGCGTGAACTGGGTTACCGGCGTCGCTCGTGACCATGCGGCTTCGTCGAGATGACCATCTATGTCGATACTCTCTTCAGTCCGTTCGGCCGCAGCCACTGGCCGTGGCGTTTCGCTCGTACCGGACGTGTTCATCTGTGCATCTGCGGCGGTTGGAAAAAGAACGAGCAGCCCAAAGCCCACACCATGTACGTATGACATTTAGTTCCTAACTGTTGTAGTGGAGGTTTCTTACCGATCTACGAGGTGACAATTCGAAGGGTTTCATGCGCGGCTGGGGTTCTGTCTCAACCTCCCGACCAAATCGCCCTGATCCAATCGACAGCAGATGCAAGCGGATCCACATATTCCTCGATGTCGTAATGGCCCCGACCGTCAATGGCCAGAAACTCGATCGACGCGCCTCTCGCCACCAGGTTCTCGATGGCCCCTACGACGGTGGCGAAGGGAATCAATTCGTCGTCTCGGCTGTGTATCACGAAGAACGGAATAGTGCTAAGACTCTCGCGCCAGTGGACCGTGCCTTCATCCAGGAACCGTCTGTACTCTGTCCAGACGGTCGAATCCTCCGGCACAACGGTCGGAGCGGTGGCAATCGGAATTGCAGCACTGAACGTGTCCGCGTGCTCCGCGACAATGTTCCAAGTGCCCATGCCACCGAGGCTGAACCCAGTGATCATTCGTCGGTCCATATCGACCGCGTGCTCGGATTGCACCTGTTCCAATATTGCCCATATGGCTTGCTTGCTGCGCGGGTGGTGCCAATCCCGCTCCGGGCAGTCCGGCGCCACGATGATGGCGCCCAATTCTTCCAGCGCGGGCGCCGCCAGCCGGATGAGAAAGGTCATGCCGTAGTAGGTGGGTAACTCGCCTTCCCAGCTGTAGTGGAGCGCCAGAACCAGCGGTACCGGGCGGTCTGAGTCGAGATCGTCCGGCAGCGAAAGGGTGTAACGCACCTCCGAGCCATCTTCGAGCTCCAGCGTACGGGGCACCAGCTCAGACGTACCGGACATCATGGCGACACCCGCGATGAGAAGACAGAGATGGAACGAGAACACGCACCAAGTCCTTGGCTCAGGGATTCCTACGGTAGTCCAACGGTGGCGAAATGTTCCCTTGAAGCGGTACGTATTCGAAGTCCGGCCCAATACGACGCTGGTATTCCTCACGAGCCGCAGCAACCAATTCCGAATCCGTCAACACGTCGACCGCGGTCATCGCGATCGTCTTGGCAGCCACAACCATGCCCTTGTTCCCAATACTCGTGCCACCGGCTGCCACCGCCTGCCAGGTATGCGACGCCGTTCCGGGAACCCAGGTCGCGACCCTTACGCCGGCGGTTGGCACAACCCAACTCACATCCCCCACGTCTGTCGACGCCGGAAATGCTCCCGGGAAAACGAAGAACGGGCCCACTTCGGCCGCCGTCTCTATGGGCGGTGCGTCCTCCGGCAATGTCGGTCTGATGGCCTCGGCAAACGCACGTTCCGCGTCACCATATTGGACTCCACCAACTCGCTCCAGGTTGGCATGCATTGC
This sequence comes from Gemmatimonadota bacterium, assembly GCA_039588935.1. Classification (GTDB taxonomy): domain Bacteria; phylum Gemmatimonadota; class Gemmatimonadetes; order Gemmatimonadales; family GWC2-71-9; genus JBDGYW01. Next base: position 2,045 of record JBDGYW010000689.1, read on the forward strand.
CCTAGAAAGTGCTTCATTGGGAAGCAACGCAAATGCACCGGCGTCGATTTCATAGTCCATGGTGGTGCCCGTTCCCAAGGCCGCACCTTCGGCCGCCTTCACGATACGTTCGAAGATCGATCGTACGTTCTCGGACTCCGGGTTCCGCACGTAATAATAGACTTCCGCAAAATCGGGCGTGACATTCGGAGCTTCGCCGCCGGCCGTAATGACATAGTGAATCCGAGTCTCCTGCGGCACGTGCTCGCGCATCATGTTGACCATGTCGTTCATGGCTTCTACGCCATCGAGCGCGGACCTTGCCCGATCGGGCGCTGCTGCTGCATGAGCCGAGACGCCGTGGAATCGGAACTTGGCAGACAGTATCGCCAGCGTACTGGACACTCCTGCACCATTGGCATCGCCGGGATGCCAATGAAGCACCGCGTCCACGTCGTCGAAGAGGCCAGCACGTGCCATGAACACCTTGCCGGCCCCCCCTTCTTCGGCAGGCGTACCGTAAAGACGGACTGTGCCCGATGCCCCGGTCGACTCCAACCACTCCTTGACTGCGATTGCGGCGGCGACCGAGCCTGCACCAAACAGGTGGTGTCCGCAGCCGTGCCCGGATTCCATCTCCGGAACTACCTGCTTGACAGGGACTCTTGCCTGCGACATACCCGGAAGCGCATCGTACTCGGCGAGGATGCCGACCACCGGGCTCCCCGCGCCGTATGACGCCACAAATGCTGTCGGCATGTCCGCCACACCGATCTCAACTCTGAATCCCGCGTCCTCCAATGAGGACTCCAGCAGAGCCGCACTTCGATGTTCCATGTAGCCGAGTTCGGCCAAATCCCAGAGCGTCTGCGCAATCTCACCATATTGATCTGCGTTACTCTCGATGTGTTCCAAAACGGTTGTCTTTCCGTCCTGAGCAGAAACGGAGGCGGGCACCTGCGCGAGCAGGCAGGACATCGCCACAATAGCCACAGTACGAACTGAGCGATCGATCACGAATTCTCCTTGTTTGCTGGTCGCCATGAACAATAGCCACCGATCTATTGACTGCACACTTTCCGGTCGGAATATTCCGGTCGGCGGTTGAAGGTCGCCTCCTGCCTGCGGAAAGGGTTGAACCCACCTTCAGTGAAGTGTAAGAAGACGCGACCTTCTTTTCGAACCGTGCGTGCAGGCCTCGGGCGTTACTGAAAGGAAGGGTTCCATGACAGTGCCCCTGCCTCGCCATCCCAATCTCGACTACATCAAGAAGCAAGCGAAGCAACTCCTCGCGGCGCAGCGATCCGGCATGCCACAGTGTAGCCAGTTCCTCAGGAAACTCAACAGGTTTGCTGACGCGTCCGACGAAGAGATCCTTGGCGCGAAGCTCACGCTAGCCGACACACAGTTCGTCGTTGCCCTGTTCTATGGTTTCGATAGCTGGGCCAAACTTCGCGACGAAGTCAACTCATACCCGAAGAGTGAAGAGATTTCGCTCGATGCGGTGCAACAGCGTAGCAAGAACGAGATCCCCGAGTACGTAGGCGCGGGTGTGCCGCTTGCCGTCGTATGCGCCCTCAATCATGAAGGCGTGGACATCGACATCATGGAGTTTGCAGCGCAATGCGGTTGGGCATTCAGTTTCGGGTACGAGTACGGTGACCTCGCTCCGGCATACCATGCGGTGCGCGGTAATCCCGGTGCCGACGGCCCTGCCGAGGTGTTCGCGTTTCTTCCAAGGAGTCTCGGATTCGACTACGAAATGGCTCCCACGTCCGACGCCGACGCAGTATGGGAATTCGTGCAGCAGCATGTAGACGCAGGCACGCCTGTCATGAGCGAACACTTCGATGGTGGCCTGATGACCGACTATCGGCAGAAAGGCAAGAAACGCCAGCTCTTCTTTGACGGGACAGCCTTTCCCGGGTGGACCGACGTCGACAAGCTGCATCCGT
>JBDGYW010000690.1:0-3976 GCA_039588935.1 Gemmatimonadota bacterium
TGATGTCTGGAGAAACGCGCTGCCGGGCAGTTTGGAGAAGAGCCTCTGTCTTCGCGGAGGAAAGGCCGGGTGTCCGGTACAGATGGAGTAAACTCATTGACAGTGTCGATTCCGGTCTGGGCTTGGGCCGCCAATTCCTGGTTTGAATGGATGGAAAGATAGCGGGTAGGGCAAGACCGTCATTTCCGCTCTCGTGCCGCCTCCGAGAACCCCCGCAGCGCCGCCAACCACTGCTGAGTCAAAATCTCCAACGCCCTCCGGCCCTTCTCGGCATTTGCCAGGGTCGGATCACCGAATAGGCCGGTCTCGGTGAAGCCGGGATCACTCGGGTCACGAGCCAGCCGCCCCGGCTTGTAGCCCGGATAGTCCTGTGGTTCGCGATTCCCGTAGTCGACCACTGCACGATCCATGTGAACCAACTCGGGCTGAAGATACAGGTTGATGGATGTCTCCAACTCACCGGCGTGCCCGCCCATTTGCTCAGTCCTCAAGTCGTCTATTGCAGGTGTCTCCAGGTCGTCCCACGATACCACCAGAGCCGGTGTGCCGGTCTGAGCGCGAATCTCTCTGGCCGCAATTGATAGTGGCAGGCCTGTGGCCTTGGCGATGCCGGTATTCAGAAACACGATCCGCTGAGCACCTTGCCTCACAAGCGACATTGCCACCTCGAAGACGTATCGCTCAAATACGTACGGATCGGCTACCTCGGTGCCGGGATAACCTCGGAAGGCGGGAAACCACCCGTGGAGGATCGGTGGCGCCACAATCACATCGACCGAGTCCACGGCTTGCTGGCAGAGATACTCCATGACCTTCTGATCTGCGTTCATCGGTAGATGAGGGCCATGTTCCTTGGCACCACCCCCGAACGGCACGACGACCACCGGTGTTTCCCGTAGCCGGACTTCTGCATCTGTCCAGGAGAGTTCGCCGAGATAAACGCCGGGCGCCTGTGCCAACGCCAACGTTGCCCACAGGCAGCTGAGAACAGAGATGACAAGCGTCACGCGGAATATCGACATCACAGAACCTCATACGTGAAGATGCAAATTCGTTGGCATTGACTCGACAGCAGAACTTCAAGAACACCGTGCATAGAGGATGCAAAGAACTCAGCCTAGAAATCTACCTCGAACCCCCAGACCGCAGCTTCCACCGCATCCCCCATCACACGCTCTACGTCGCGCCCCAGATCAGTATTCCTGGAGCTCGCCTTTCTCTTGTCGTCAATCGCCTTGGTATCCTTGGTGGCAAATCCCAGACGTTTCGCAATGCCACCCAACTCTCCGACATCGAAGAAGGTACCCCTGCACTTGCCACACTGCTCTACCTCAACACCTCTCAACTTGAGTAAATGCAATGCCTCGTCACTGCAAGATGGACAGTGCAACCCCGCCGGAACCGGTGGCGTCTCGAGCAAACCAACCATCTTCGACGGGAGCCCCTCCTTCGCCAAGTGCTCCTTCATGTAGGCAATCACGTCATCGTGCTCGAGCCAGACGCCTTTGCAGCTGGGGCACACGCTCATGCTCACACCCATGATCGTCTGAGCTTTGAGGCCGCGACTGCACCTGGGACATGTCATCGCGGGATCCGTTGAACCACAGTGGAGGAGGTGATATTCGGTGACGGAACCGGCGAGTCAGCCAATTCGCCCATCGCGATCGATATCTTCGCCAAATGCTCTCTCGAGCCGCTCGAGCAAAACCTGTAGCAATTGCCGCATCTCTATCAACTCGCCTTGGATGAACGTCACACGATCTTCTATCGATGATGCTCGCTCTTGCTGTTCGGATATCTGGTTCTGTTGTATCAAGTCCCAAAAAAGACCCATGTTGCACCTCGACTTTCAGGGTTGTGCCCTTCACCGCGACAGATCGGCTACCCTTCCCCCGAAATCAGACCCGCCAGCCAGTGAGCCACGTTCAGCAGAAACTGCTGGTTTTGTTCGGCACCGGGAGACCGCATGCCAAACCACCCGTTGCCTTGACCCGCCCATTGGGCAGTGAACATCGCGGCCTCTCCGAAGACTGCAACGCGCCCCCTGCCAACTCGCGCCACCGCGCCCTGGTACCAGCCGTGCACCGGAATGAAACGAGTGTCCACGCCGAATTCCCACGCTACCTCAGGCATCAGTGAGATCATGGGATGTCTGAACACGCATAATGGCTCAGCCTCTCGATCGGCCTGGAATGCCTGCCCCGTGAACGTGCGTATGGAATCAATCCGCTCACTTGAGCTACGTCCGGCGGTAATCGGGTGATCCCGCAGCGAGCCGTCACTACGGCGGAAGATCGTGACATCTCTGGAGAGAGTGTCTGTCGCGAATCCGTTGTTGAACTGAAACCCAAACACAGCGGCCAAGTCACTCGCAGCACCAGGCATCGGCATGTGATCCGCTATGAGCCAGAGGCTCCCTCCCGTCTCCACCCAAACACGCACCGATTCGATCTCTTCAGGTGTGAAGGCCGAGGGCGTTGGTAAAGACCAATCCTCGACATTGCGTTCGTTCAACGCATTGGAGATCACGAGAATCGCTGCCCCACGAAGAGTAGCGGCACTGAACGCAGCACTTGACGACCGCACTACGTAACCGTCGCTCTGCAGCACTTTGCCGAAGGCCATGAAACGGCCCTCGAGTGTATGGAAGTTGTGGTGCGCGGCATCCAATAGGACCACCGGTCCTGTACCCGGTAGAAACGCGGGATTCTCGACTACCGGATGGAAGGTCGTGTCGGCTCGTTGCTGGGCTGCCAAAGGAACCGTGATGATCAGCAGCATGATGACGGCAGGGTTCTTCATTTCCATCTCCATTTCTGACAGACGAACCGAAAACTGTCGCCTGCCACCAGCTCAATCCAACGAGTATCGGGCTCTGAGCGCCCTGGTCTGAAACACCGTAGCCGAGACGGCCGTCACTAGAGCGACGATTCCCAGGATTACCGCCATTCGCAGCCACGGTTCGCCCATTTCCTGTCGCCGAGCCGCAATGGCGATCAGAGTCCTGACCCATTCCAGCGCGCCGAGCATCAACGCGACTTGAGCCGTGCGCGCGATCCAGGGTCGTCGGATCAACAGAATGGCGGGCGCAGCCAACGAGACCACGGTCATCAAGAGGTTGCCCGCCCTGGAGAAATGGGCGGCAAACAGCAAAGCACTGAGAAACACTGGCGTCAGTCGCAATGCATTCATCTACGGTGTCCTCTGGATTCGTCCATCCGAGTAGAAGTACCGATCGCCCAAGCGACGGGCCGCAAACACTCCGGTCGGATCAACACTGCCCGCTACCTCGACCGCAAAGCGTTGATTGAGATCCTCCCCGCCACCGTGGTGCATAGGAAACACAGCCTGGGGATTGAGCCTCTCAATCGTGTAGAGATCTCCATTGTTCACAACAACGCCCCCCCTACGTCCGAAGGTTGATACGAAGGCCAGATCCACACGTTCCTGCTTCCCGGCGAAGAAATCGATATTGCCCGTGAATGTCTGGTTGGGTACCTCGGCAGTGCTAGCGTGGTCACCGGAATGGTAGATCACCAGGCCATCCACTTTCACGAGATATGCTACCTCCGGAATGTTGTCGAACATGTGGTTGACCGTAGTGACTTCCATGTCGCTGAAGGCCCGCTCGGCCCTTTGGTCGGTGAGGTAGACAAAGTCGGGATCCAGGCCGGCATCCCACCCGAAGAGGTACGTGATTCCTGGAATCGTCTCAGCCCATTCGAGAATAATCGGGTCGTAGTGATCCCCATGGTCATGACTCACGAAGACATAAACATCGAGGTTCCGGATTTCATCCGGATCGATGCGACCGTTGGCAAGCGACCGTTCAACGGTCGGGGCGTGCTGTTCCCAGTAATCGAAAATCAGAAGGCGTGTTCGTGTCTTTAACGCCCACCCGCAATGACCCAGGTACCAGATGTGCGCCTCTCCGTCATTCAGCTCCTGCGCCAAGAATGAAGGGATACCCTCTTGG
>JBDGYW010000691.1:0-10879 GCA_039588935.1 Gemmatimonadota bacterium
AGGGGTCCTTCGGTGGATGGTCAGGAGGCATTCCATTCAATAATTGCGGCCTGGTGAAGGCGCGGGATACCTGGGCTCAATCCCAAGCTAAGCACCAACATCCACTCATCTCCTCAATTACCCTCTTTCTAAATATATTTTGTAGAATTATATTTGGATGCAATATACCATTGAGGCTCCCCTTCGACACAACAGGTAATGCATGAACAAGAAACGGCGCGATCCACAAGATCTTCTTCCCGTGAGTCCCCCGGTCTTTCATATCCTGCTCGCACTTGGCAACCGGCGACTGCACGGATACGCCATCATGCAAGAGATTGAAGAACGTACCAACGGGAAGGTCACAGTTCTGCCGGGAACACTGTACAGCTCGATCGGTCGAATGCTGGAAGATGGACTGGTTGACGAAACATCCGACAGACCCACCGCGTCGGCAGACGATCGGCGGCGGCGCTACTACCGGGCAACAAGATTCGGAAAGGCTGTAGCCAGAGCAGAGGCGCAGAGGATGGCCCTGCTACTCCACGTTGCGGAGGATCAACAGCTGTTCACCGGATTGGGCGCAAAGCAAGCACCATGAGCAAGCACGAGCATCCTGCAACTCAGCACCGAGTTTCCAATTGGGCCTACGCTTTGCTCCTCCGTGCGTATCCACGCCAGTTCCGTAGTTCATACGCCACTGAGATGACCGAAACGTTCAGACGACTATGTGAATCGACACGCCAACAGAAGGGGATATTGGCCCTACTTTACCTCTGGCTCAAAGTCTCCTGGGACATGACGCGCACTGGCATCATGGAGAGAAGACGACGTCACCGACCGATACGATTCCCGATCACTGTCCATTCATTACTTAGTGACGCCAGATACGGTTTGAGGACTTTGCGGAAACACCCCGGCTACACTGCCGGTGCCGTTGTCACCCTGGCGTTGGGAATCGGTGCTACAACGACGGTCTTCAGTCAGGTGAACGGGATTCTTTTACGGCCACTTCCGTACGCCGAACCGGACCGGTTGGTGCAACTGAGCGAGACCGCTCCGGGAATCAGTTCGATGGACCTGTCGTACCCGGACTTCTTTTACTGGCAGCAGCGCACGGAAGTTTTCGATGGCATGGCAGCATTCGACGACGCACGCTTCGCACTGGCGGCGGACGGCAAAACCGAGTTGGTGGAGGGAGCAATTGTCTCCGCCTCAATCTTCTCAACGCTGGGAGTTACACCGATCCTTGGGCGGGTATTCCTTCCGGGGGAGGATCGCCCCGACGCAGACCTTGTTGTGGTTGTCAGTCATGGGTTCTGGACGGAGTTTCAAGCATCCGACCCCGGCGTTGTCGGTACGTCGTTGTTGCTGAGCGGGCGCTCTCACACCGTAGTGGGAGTTACGCCTCCGAACTTCATGTTTCCCGAACTGGCGCGGCTCTGGGTGCCGATCACGCTCGACCCGACGCTTGCCGACCCCAATGAATACGGCTGGGACGCAGTGGCTCGCCTCAAAGACGAGGTTTCCCTGCACCAGGCCGCCGTCGAGGCAAGCGCTATTGCGCGACAGTTGGCCCGAGCCAACCCTGAGACAAAGGCAAGCCTGGGTGCCATCGTCTATCCTCTACGAGATGCCGACATCAACGACAACACTCGGCTGGCGTACTGGGTGCTGCTGGCGTCGGTGATGTTCGTGTTGCTGATAGCCTGCGTAAATGTCGCCAACCTGGTGATTGCACGTGGCACGTCACGGCGGCGTGAATTGGCACTCCGCCGAGCCGTGGGTGCAAGCCGTGCCAGAATTGTCGCGCAACTCCTCACTGAAAGCGGATTACTGGCGCTGATGGGCGCCGTCCTCGGCATATTCCTAGGTGTGTGGGCCAACAAGATCATCATGCTTGCACTACCGGCCGGGGTGCCTTTCTGGATCAACTTCGACATTGACCGAACGGTGTTGGGCTTTGTCACCCTCCTAACGATTGCGACCACCTTGATGTTTGGCCTGCTGCCGGCAATGGAATCGTCCTCCAGTGTGGAGTCGCCAATGCTCCATTCTACCGGGAGGGGAATGTCATCGAGTGTTTTGCGGCGCCGCACAAGATCCCTGCTACTGATATCCGAGATCGCACTCTCCTTCGTGCTACTCATTGCGGCGGCCATGATGATGAGAGGTTTTCTGAACCTTCGGTCAGCCTCTCCAGGATTTAATCCCGATAGAGTCCTTGCAGTCGGCATCTACGCACCCGCGTGGAGTTATTCACTGGAGGAACGTGCCGCACTGCACGAGCAAGTCCTACAGGAAGTCGGTACGATTCCTGGCGTCAGCAATGTCAGTGCGGTTTTGGAGTTGCCAATTGCTGGAGGGGAAAACGAGATCGTGTTCGCAGTGGATGGGCAGACGCCTGACTTGAACACACTCCCTGTGGCAAATGGAAACGTAGTGGCCCCACGGTACTTTGCCGCAATGCAGATTCCTTTGATCCTCGGACGCGACTTCGCCGAGGGAGACCGGCCAGCCTCGTCACAGACAACGATTGTCAGCGAGTCTCTGGCGGAGCGTTATTGGCCGAATGAGAATCCAATCGGCAGACGCCTCAGACTCGGCGTGATGGGGCACCGCACCCCGTCGTTTCCACAACCCGTTCAATGGCACACCGTGATCGGTGTTGTGGGCGACGTGAAACAGGAAGACCTGGCCGAGCAGGGCCGGATGGGAATCTACCTTCCACTCGCGCAAGAAGGTGCTCCCGCCATGACCGTTGTCTTGCGCACTGAAGGTGATCCGTTGGATCAAGTCGATGTGGTACGATCTCGAATCTGGCAGGTCGGATCGGGCATTGTGATCTACAACGTGTTGTCCATGGAACAGGTCCTCGCTCGCTCCATCTGGCCTGCAAGGATGTTCTCAGAAATGCTGGGCTGCTTCGCATTTGTCGCGCTCGTTCTCGCAGCGGTCGGGATTTACGGAGTGGTGTCTTTCACCGTGGCACGACGAACCAATGAAATCGGCGTGCGAATGGCGATGGGAGCGAGACACTTTGATGTAATACGACTTGTACTCGGCCAAACTGCCCGGACAATCGTTATCGGTATGGGTCTAGGACTTGTTGGCGCGGTTCTGATCACCCGAGTTCTCGCTAGCATCGTTTACGAAGTGAACGCCTTTAGCCCTGAGGTGTTTGCTGTTGTCCCTCTCGTGCTTGTGTCCGTAGGGCTTGTCGCTGGTTTTCTGCCCGCTAGACGCGCCGCTCGTTTGGACCCGAGTGAGACGTTGCGACATGAATAGGGCGTTGGTGCATGGCTTTGGATTTCAAGGCAAAGGAAAAGCTCGGTGCGTGAGGGGCACAGTCGGGGCACGGTGGCCCGAAATGCCCGTCCGCCGGGGTTTCCAAGCGTACAACGGATTTCAAAACCGTGGGGCCTTCTCACTGCGGGGAGTATCAGACAACATCTGTCAGGTCTGGGACTGAGCCGTTTCAGCTATTACTGAGATTGCGAGGTCAATGAAGGCGTTGATCCTGACTCCTACCCGGAAGTAGGGTATCCGCGAGTTGGGCAAGTTTGAGCGAACCGCCGGCTACGACGCCGCCCGTGATACAGAAGCCTTATGACAGTGGAAAAGGCTCCCCCTGCTACACCACCAACGATCCCGGCCTTAAGGGCGGTTTCGAGTACATCTGCCCAAGGGTACGTAGCGATGCCGGCGACACGTACCGTGGCAAACAACGACGAGGCAGCCTGGTCTCCTGACGGCCTACACCAGCTGGCAGCACCCTCTTGACGAGCCAAACTCCGTAGGTCCTGGATGGACGCTCCCACACCCCATCACAGCACCCACGCCTGCTACCCGACGAACCCCAGCCGTTCATATTTACGATCCCACCACACAGCCCAAATCTGCTACTCCTCATCTCAGGCGGTGGCGGCTGGTTCCCTGCGCTGCTTCTGTCTCGCTCCTACCGAAACATGCTTCCCAAGCTCGAGAAGATCCTCGCTGAAGCCCACGAGCGATGACGTCGCGATTCTCAACGTCGGCGAGGAAATCGTCCGCGGCGGGGTGCGACAAATACATGATCTCCACAAGCAAAGCGCCCATACGTGCTCGGTTCTCCCAGAGGACGGTCCAGTGAACTCTCTGCACCAAGCCGTGGTGCGAGCCGACGGCCAAGTCAACCATATCGCCGAATGTCTGGGCCGGCTCCCGACTCGCATTGCTGGAGTAGAAGACCTCTGAGCGGTACACCGTCTTGTTGCGGGATCCGTTGAAGTGGATCGAAACAAAAAGGTCTGCGCGGTTGTTGTTGGACGCATCACGTCGATCCCACAAGCCCAATGAGCGGTCTTCGGTTCGCGTCAACACGACGCGCGCATCTGTGCGGTGTGACAATAGCTCCCGCAACCGCAAGCCGACTTCCAGGGTCAGGTCTTTCTCCCGCAGCCCGCCACGGGTCACGGCCCCGATATTGGCGCCCCCGTGCCCTGGATCGATGACAACAACGTACTCACCCCGGTTCGTACTCTCGCAGCTCGCGAACAAGAGGGAGACCAGGCACCCAAGGGCAATCGCGTGTAGGACCCTCACCCAACCAAGCCTGAGACGTATGCTCCTAACCAACAGAAACTCTCTCGCCTGTGTTCACGGTTACCTTCACCCGGATATCGAGCATAGCACTCCAGTCTGCACATCCACTACGGGATAGCGTTTGGCGAGGTTCAATAGTGGTGGAGGAATATGCCCGAGGCATGCATTGGGCATTGCATGTGGGTTTGGGGACGTTTTTGTTTCCCAACAATGTGCCGAGAGTCGCACCGACCGCGCCGCGGCAGACGTTCAGCCTACCTCGTGTATTTGTTTGGGTCTGTCTTTGAAACGGCGGATGCCCTAGCTGCTGTTGGCGTGCTGTGAGTCCTCCGCGAGTGGTCGCAAAGGGTCCGTTGGTGAGCCAGCAGAGGTTACGGGTGGAGACAACCGAGGCTTGAACAGGGCAGGAGAGCAGCGGTGGCGAACCACCGCCGCTCCATTCCGCGTGTCTCCGCTGCCTACCTTCCCCGCCCGTTACGGAACCTGAATCTGATCTCCGAAGAATAGTGCGTTCAGGAACAGCTTGTTCGTGCCTCGCCAGTACCCGCGGAAGTTTGTGTTGTCCACGAGCAGAACGACGGTGCCTCTGCCGAGTCGGTCGGCGATCACCGAAGGTGAACCCTGCAACCATTCCCGATTCTCGTCGGAGATGTAGCCGGCCATCCACGGATCGTCTTCCACGAGTCGAGCTACCGTGCTGTATTCGCTGCTGCTCGGGGCAAAGAAGAAGTTGTGATCTCGCCAGACGGGTAGGAACCGGCGGCGATACCCGAAGCCAAGCGGGTGTGTCAGGTCGAGATCCGCCTCCCAGATCGACCCGCCAATGCCCTTCGCGCCCTCAATGTCACCAGCGTCGGCATAGTCTCGCCGTGGAGCGGTGTCCTCTTCGGCCTCATCGTCCTCAGTCGCCGGTTCTCCCGTTCCAGGCTCGGCAACGTTCGGAGTCAGTCCGTTTCGAGTGGCCCAAACCGCTGCCCCACGTTGTGCGACCAGGGTACCGCCTCCCCGAATCCAGCTCTTCAGAACGTCGAGCCGGTCGCCCGAAAAGACGCTGAGGTCTCCGGAAACGAGCACGAGAACATCGTAGTCCGACCAGGTCACACGTCCCAGGTCGGTGACATCAACCTTTGTCACCGGCATGGCGATGCGCTGATCCATCAGATGCCAGAGCTGTCCCACCTCATAAGAAGAGACACCTTCTCCCATGAGCATCAACACACGTGGTGCGCGCACCGGCCTGAAATTCCCGCTGCCAAGATCGATCCCGTCCACGGTTCTTCCGGTCACCGCACTGTGTATCGGGACGTTTGCCTCTCGAGCGGCGGTGGTCACAGCCGCATGGAGTGAATCCGGATCGAGATTCTGATTGCTCACCGGTATTGAAATCGAACCGCGCGGAAAGGAAACGTCTCCGTTGGTGGTGCGGGCAGTGAAAGGTTTGAACGCCGCCTCGGCTCGCACTCCTGCCGCCTGCATCGCATGCAGCGCGCGCGGTGCCCCGGAGTTGCTCCAGTCCATCAGGTAGGAGATTGAACTCCGCGCCACCGGCCCGGCCCCCTCGAGTGCGGGGACCTCAGTGACCCGATCGCCCATGGCAAGGCGTCCGTTCGTGACCGCGTAGTCGGGCATCCCGTATGCAAGACTGACGGTCCATGCCGACACATCGTAGAAGACGCTGTCGGCGAATGTTCCGGCGCGTTCGAAGATCGACCGTGCCAGGCGGTACATCGGTTGGCTCGCCGGTACGACCCAGGCGTGTCCCGGCTCGAAGGTGACGCCGTCTCCCTGCTGAGTCGAGTTCAGGTCGTAGACCTCGATGCGGTGCCTGAGCAGGTAGTCGATGAACTCTCTGTTGAGTGTTGGGTCATAGGCGTCGCCGAACACCCACCCATCGATTTCGTATTCGGCTGCCTCCGAAATGGCGGACGTGTAGAATTCGCGCTGGTACTGCTGCAGTGTTTCGCGATTCTCGATGGTGCCTCGAACCGTCGCCATGCCGGTACGCAGCTGGTTTCTGATGGTAAAGGCCAGCGTGACTTCGCCGTGGTGCGTGCTCTTCTGAACAAAACCGCGAGAGCTGGCTTGCTCGAACAACACCGACATGCCGCCCAGGAAGGCTGGATACGACGATCCATAGCCTGGGTAGAATTTGTCGAACACCTCTTTGGTGTAATAGAACGAGCCGATCTCGTCCAACGCGTCAGCCCAGAGTTCGGTGAAGATGAGCGTGATTTCTGTGAACAGGCGTTCCGGTAGCAGCGGATTCCAACCTACGACCGGTTCGGGTGGCTCGAAGAAATACGAGCTGTTCGTGCCCATCTCGTGATGGTCGGTCACCACGTTGGCACGCCACTTGTGGTGGAAATCGACACGAGCCCGGCTTTCAGGATTCACGAGTAGGTACCAGTCACGGTTGAGATCGAACCAGTAGTGGTTCGTGCGCCCGGCCGGCCATGCCTCGTTGTGCTCCCGATCAAGCGGATCGGCTACAAACGGTTCTGCCCTGTTCATGTTGGTCCAGTGTACCCAACGACCCCGCCCATCTGGATTCAACGTCGGCTCAACGTGGAAGACGCCCTCGTTCAGATATCGTTCGTGATCTGCGCCAGTGCCCGCAACGAGCCAGTACGCCGTGAGCAGAGCCGACTCACCCGCCGAGTTTTCATTGCCGTGGATGTTGTATCCGAGGTGGGCTATCGCTGGGATGTCGCCGCCCGGTGGAGTTCCCGGTTCCAGCGATGCCAGGTGTTCCTGCCGGATGGTTTCCAGGCGAGCGTGGTTTGCCGGCGATGTCACAGTTAGAACCGGCATCGGACGAAGCTCGTAGGTCTTTCCAATCGACTGATAGGTCGCCCGATCGGAAAGTCGTGCCAGCTCCTGTAAGTACGACACGATTCTGTCGTGCCGAGTGGCAAAGGTACCGATCGGGTAGCCGAGGAACTCTTCTGGGGATGGAATGCTCTGATCGAACGTAACGCCTGCAGGGAAAAAGTACTCGTTCTGCGCGTCGATTCGCTGTGGTAACAGGGCCAAAAGCCCAATGGTCATAAAAGCGGCGAAGATCGGAAGCAAACCGATCCGGTGGTGTGCTCTTGAAAGCTCAATCATCGTGAAGATGCCCTCTCGAGTTAGTTACGATTGTCGCCGAAGGAGTTTGCTCTCCGTACCCCGCCAAGTATTCCGCAGGGAAATGAAGGTCCTCTGCGCGCATGGTGGGTTCAGTCAAGTTAAGCTTCAAACACCACCTTGAGCAACAGCGGTATGATCACCGAAATGCCGGCCCGCTCGCCGATCGACCATCTCGGCCATAGGCCGTCGGTCAGGTCCTCGGTACACCTCCGCAACACCTTGCGGACGAAAAACCAGGGGCACGTTCTCGCCATTCACAGGCTCCGCCAGCACAGAGCCCTGTCACGACGTTTTTTGACGTCGTTTCGTGTACGTGGGTACCGATTCCAGGGACCATACCCGGGGACTGAGAATCCTCTTGTCCCCATGCAGATTCTGTCCCCGGCCGCAGGGCGCCATCGGCTGCTGCCTCGCCAAGAAGCCCAGCGAGAAGCAGCCGCACGACCCGCCGCTACCTAATCCCCAGCAGGTGAGCCAGGTTCGCGGCCTCGGTGACCATCGGCTCGATCTTGCCGTCTTTCGAGGACATGAGCGATGTGACGCCAGGTCCGTGCCCGGCAATGAAGCTGTTGCTGTGCGCGATCACTCCGATGGCGATCGAGCCCTCTTTGTAGATACGTCCGTAGTCATGATGGGCGTTAACGATGGCGACGATGTCACCAAAGCGGAGTTCGTCGAGTCCGTACTCCTCCACGACAGCCTCATCGAACATCTGGATGTCGTAGTCGCCACGGTAGACCTGGCTGGATCCCAGTCCTGAACCCATCACCCTGGCAGGCACGATCTTCGCCACCGGCACTCTGAGCATACCGTCGCCCGTGATGCCCATGCCGGCTTCCGTCAGCGCACTCATCAGGGTCGGGCTCATGCTGAAGAGCTCGACGCCATCGAAATTGGTGAGTTCCATTCCCAGCCCATGGACATAAAGGTGCATTTTGTCGTCCAACGTGAGTTTGTCGAACACGCTGGAATCCGGAAAGTCGACCATCACGTGCTCCGCACCGCCATGCTTGCCTATCACGTATCCGATGGCGCCCTTGGCTTCGCCCGTCTGCACCCTCACCCGGTTGCCGATGCACGACAGCGTGTTCAGCCCGGCGCTCTCACTACTCGAGCGACCGCCGTCGGAACCTAAGTTGTAAAGGGAGACCGCGGGCTCCACGTGGTCGCCGGCCAAGTTTACCGCGTTGTCCCCGCTCCGGAAGTTGTACGTGATGCTGCCGGTGCCCGGCACGACGTGCGTGTTGCCGTCGGGATCAACCCTCACTGGATCGGCTCCGAATCTGGCGGGCACAATCATCCCTTGGGCTGCTTGGCGGACAAGTTGGTCGGCGTTGTACCGAACCGGCGTTATGTCCTGCTGGAATGTTGCAGACGCAAGAGCCGCCAAGACCGTAACTGTCAGAGCAGTCATTCTGATTCCTCCCGTTGTGGCCTGATGAATTCTCAGTTAACGGAATATGTCTCCTTGGACTTCCTTTAGCCTCCCGGAACCTCGGAGATATCGAGGAGTATTCAAGCAACTATCTGGCGGTGCTAGCCACTGCGCTTTCCCACTCCTCATCGATCCACAAATCCTCGACGTACTCCATCGGGTATCTCGTGAGGACGGGAGGGAATCCGCGCACGCGCCGGTGCGCCACGACGTAAAACACCTGAATTCCGAAGAACGTCACCGGCACATCCTCGATACACAGCTCGATGATACGATCGTAGATCAGATCCAACTGCTCCGGATCGACCGTGTTGAGCGCCGCACCGATCAGGCGGTGCATCTCCGGATTTCGATATCCTATCTGGGACCTAGCGCCGAAAACGCTGTCCTGTCCCATCCAGCCCCGAAGGACGTTGGAGAGGCTGAAGAAAGCCGCCCCGAAGTCGGGATTGCTGACCTTGGGGTTCGCGACCATGACCGACATTGTTGCCAGCTCCATCCGCACCCCGACCTGTCGGAGTGCTGCCTGCACCAAAGTGGCTATCCTATTCCGGTTCGGACCTTCAGGAACGATGGCCTCGAAGACGAAATCGCGACCTCCCTTTTCCCGGATCCCATCGCCGTTCGTGTCAATCCACCCAGCCGATTCCAGCAAACGCTCTGCGAGTGCGGGATCGTAGGGCAGTGGTTCGGGCAACTCTCCCCGAGCATACTGCCGTCTGGTAAACGGCCAGTCGACGATCGGCATGTCTTCCGGGTACCCCAAAACAGCCAGGACTTCCCGCCGGTTTATTGCATGGGTCAGTGCTTTTCGGATTGTGGCATCGCGGAACAACTCGTGTTCGAGGTTCCAGTACAATGCCAGGATTCGCCCCAACTCGAAATGCGGATATGTGGCGAAGCGGGGGTCGTTTCCGAGTTTCGGCAGTTCATGCGGTTCGAGCACGGCCAGGTCACCATTCCCCGCCAGTAGCTCCACCACGCTTTCCCGACCAGCCCATAGCAGGTTCAAACGATCGATTCTAGGACGGCCGGCGTAATAACTCGGATTCGCCTCGAGTTGGATGCCCATCTCGGGATCGAATTGCACCACGCGAAACGGCCCGTTGCCGATTGCAGAACCCCAATAGTCCCAGTCCCAGAACTTGCTGCGATCGAGGTCCTGCATCGCGTGCTTGGGCCAATAATCCCACCAGGGGTCCAGTAGCTGCGGGTCTTCGTAAACGAGGCGCACCGTGTAGTCGTCAAAAACCTCGACCGACTCCACAAGCCCTCCGGCAAAGAATGCAATCTTCGGATCGTTCCACATCGACACAGTGAACTCGATGTCGCGGGCGGTGAACGGCACGCCGTCGTGCCACTTGACATCGCGGCGTAGGTGCACCGTCCATTCGCGGTAATCGTTCGAGTGTTCCCAGGACTCCGCCAGTCGCGGCAATAACGCTCCAGTAGAGTCAATGTCCACGAGCGGCAGCGTTATGAGCACCTTCGAGTCGCTGCCGACAGAGGGGTGCCATCCTCCCGGCATGTTCACAATGGTGAGTGTGCTGAGTTCACCCACGTTGTCGACGTTGTCACGACCGCACGCCGTCGCGAGCACGACGCCTGCAACCAGAGCTAGGTGTTTGGTCTTCATAATTTGTCCTCGAGCAAATTCTGTCGGTAGCCATGTTAGAGGCTTTGGCGGCGGGCGGTGAGTACTCCCGACGCTGCTTGACCGGGCCCTCCGTTGGCTCGCAAGCACCGCAGCTA
>JBDGYW010000692.1:0-3972 GCA_039588935.1 Gemmatimonadota bacterium
GGCGGGTTGGTCTCTCGATTCATGGGACCACGCAGGGTGGCGGCTCAGAGGACCCTGAGGGGCACGGTCGAGGTCACGGAAGCTGCCCTAAGGGAGTGGATGTCGGAGGGGGAACTCCTGCAGGTCAAACGTCGGTACCCGGACCGCACCTCCTGGGAGCGGAAAGAGGGTTTCGGTGCGTCGATCAAACGATCGTTCGGTGTGGCTGGACGAAAGTATGTCCTAGCTGGCGCGTCCGAAGTAATAACCAGGGTCACAACGACGGACGAGGCGCACTGTCACGTTCAGCTGGTTGCCGATTTGTCGAACAAGAGAACCGGTTACGTAATCGGGTCAAGCGTGTTGGTTGGCAGCGGCGCCTCGGTGACCGGCATTCTATTGGTGCTCGGCGTGATGGTGCCTTTTGCGGTGATTCCGGCCGTGGTATGCGTCCCAATAGCCGCACGCGTCGCTCGTTCGAATCTCAAAGAAGTGGAGAAGTTCCAGGTTGCTTTGGAGCAGATACTGGATCGGCTCGAGCACGGAGAGATCGAGACAAAACCTAAGCAGATCGGTCCCAGCATGAGCGGCGTTGGTCGCATCGCTGACGAGATCCGCAAGAATCTCGGGATCTAGCGCTGATGATCCGACATTCGGTATCAGCCTCAACGGTCGCTTTCCTGATTGCGTGCGGAGCGTGTGGCGCAGGAGGCGTGCGTCCAACCTTTCGTCCATTCCCTCAGGCCATCATCGACACGGTTGCCGGTGAGCCTGAAACAATCGTCGAGCACATTTACGAGCTGCTTCAGGAAGAGGAAATCGAGCTGCGTTGGGTGAGGACCCGTGAGGGATACATTGAAACAAAGTGGTTCGATCCGGTCACCGGCACGACAGGCGGTGGACGGAGCCTGAATACCGACGGAGTGGTGCGCCTCCGGTTTTGGACCGATCTGGTAATGGAGCACCAGTCGGTTGTCGTGGGAGAGGCTGTCCATCGGCTGGTGGTCGATCCGTCTCTCCCAGTGCGAGAAACGGAGGCACACGTTCCACCGGACCATGCCGGACACGAAATCCTCCAGCGAATTCTCGACTCGCTGGTCTCTGACAGTCACGAACACCAACATTGACCACAACTGCCCTGGAACCATCGTCAGTAGCGGACACTACGTTCTGCGATGACATGCTGCCCAGGGTATCACGCACTTTTGCGATTTGCATTCGCCTTTTGCCGTGGAAGCTGGAACAGTCCGTTCTGATCGCATATCTACTATGCCGCATCGCGGATACAATCGAGGACACTACCAGTCTGAATGGCGCCGAGAAGAAGCGGTTACTGACACAGTTCAGTGACTGTCTCCAGCCAGACGGTCCGGACGCGGAATCGCTGCGAGCAGCTTTCGAGCAATACCGAGACGATGACGAGAGGTTGGCGAGTGAGGCTGACATTGTGCTGCGTGAGTTCCGTCGCCTTCCAAATACACTGCAATCTGCCATCCGGCCATGGGTCATGGAGATGTGTGCGGGCATGACCGAGTTCGTGAGCGGTCCGGATGCAAACTCGTCTGGTTTCGTTACCTCGCTAGACACGACTGAAGACCTGGACCGCTACTGCTACTACGTAGCCGGCACTGTCGGTCACATGCTGACCGCGATATTCGGGCAGGTCACGCCGCAGATACCCGAGGCACACTACGCACGCATGAAAGAGCTGGCAACGAGCTTCGGACTGGGACTGCAGCTAACCAACATTATCAAAGATGTCGCCGACGACCGGGAGCGGGGACACAACTACGTGCCTCGCCAACTGTGTCTCCTGGCGGGTATCGAGCCAACGGACGTGCAGAACGGGCAATTCGTGCAGGAATCCCGAGAAGTCGTGGACGCCTTGGTCGAAAAGGCCCAGGGGCATCTGTGTGACGCACTCGAGTACTCCTTGTGCCTTCCGCGGAGGCAGCACGGGATTCGAGCGTTTTGTCTCACATCGCTGTTCTTCGCAGTTAAGACGCTCCGCCTGACGCAAGAGGACGATACGGTTCTCGACCCCACCCAAAAAGTGAAGATCTCGCGCTCTGCTGTTAAACGCACGATTTTGACCACCGGTCTCATCGCATCGAACAACACGCTGGTGAAGTCATATTTCCGATGGTTGGCCGGCGCAGGGTGGTGGTCGCACTACCGGGCAACGCGCCCCTGACAGGTGTGACGATCTCCCTGGTCGTCGCGGTCGCTGCGAACGGCGTCATCGGGCGCGGTGACACCCTTCCGTGGCATCTCCCGGATGATCTAAAGCGTTTCAAGGCGCTCACTACGGGAAGCACGATCGTGATGGGCCGGAAGACGTTCGAGTCCATAGGAAACCCCCTGCCGAACAGACGCAACGTAGTCTTGACCAGAGATCGTGACTTCAAGCGTGAAGGCGTGGTGGTGTTACACGCACTTGCAGATGCGCTAGGCGATGCCCGTGGAGGTGAGGAGATCTTCATCATCGGAGGTGCTGAGGTGTTTCGGATGTCACTCCCTCAAGCAGATCGCGTGTACCAAACGGCGGTTCACGCTGAGGTGGAGGGTGACACGAGGTTGGCCGAATTCGACCTTTCCGGTTGGGAGCTGCGAGAAGACGAGTTCCATGACGCGGACGACGAACACGAGTATGCCTTCAGCTTCAGGGTATACGAGCGAAGCGAAAGAAGGCCCGTGTTGTAGTTCGCACAACACGGGCCTGACACGAGCTATTCAACTCGCTCCGCATCTGAGGACCGACTACTTCGACGCTTCTGCCGCCGCCTTCTTTCGTTCTGCGATGATCTTCTCGGCAACATCGGAGGGCACCTCCTGGTAGGAATGGAATTTCCAGGCAAACGTCCCTCTGCCATGAGTCATCGAGTGAAGCTGCGTCGAATACCGATACATCTCCGCCTCCGGCACCGTGGCCTTCACCTTGGTCATGTTCCGGTCCGGTTCCGACCCGAGAATTTGTCCCCTGCGTGAAGAGAGATCTCCCATTACGTCGCCGAGATTCTCGTCCGGTGTCCACACTTCGATGTCGTGGATTGGCTCCAGAATGATCGGTTTGCAGCTTTGAGCCACGTTCCTGAAAGCCTGAATCCCGGCCATCTTGAAGGCCTGCTCGCTGCTGTCGACGGCATGGAAGCTCCCGTCATAACAGTCAACCTTGAAATCGACCACAGGCGAGCCGGCGAGCACACCTCGTGCGGAAGCTTCCCTCACACCCTTGTCAACAGCAGGGATGTACTTGGCCGGAATCGACCCACCCACGATCGAGTTGGAAAACTCATAGCCGGCACCGCGGGGCCGCGGTTCGATGCGGATCCAGCAATCGCCAAACTGGCCGCGGCCGCCCGACTGCTTCTTATGTCGCCCCTGACCTTCGGCCTTCTTCTTGAAGGTCTCACGATACGCAACGAGAGGCTTTTGGATCTCGGAGTGCACACCATACTTGCGTTCCAACCTGCTAACGATCACTTCCAGATGGCGTTCTCCCCTACCGCTGATGAGTGTCTGTCGCAGTTCGGGGTTGAACTCGGAGTGGAACGTGGGGTCTTCGTCGTGGAGCTTTTGTAGCCCAGTCGAAAGCTTGTCTTCCTCGCCTCGCTTCGTTACTGCAACGGCCAGCACGATGAGAGGATCGGGGAACGGTATCTTCGCAAGAGCTGTCGGCGTCCCCTGTGTGGAGAGCGTGTCATTCGTATGCGTGTCCTTGAGCTTTGCGACGACGCCGATGTCTCCTGCGTGGAGCTCCAGTACCTCCGTACGGTCTTTGCCCTGAGCAACGGAGAGGTGGTTCAGCTTCTCGAGGGAGCCGCGAGGTGCATTGTACACCTCGGAACCGTTGCTCACCTTGCCGGAGACGATCTTGAACAGCGACACCTCGCCAACGTGGGGCTCGGCAACGGTCTTGAAGACTTGAGCGATTACAGGTCCGTCATCCGATGCCTCCAGAACCAGCTCCGTTCCCTTTTCCCAAATCGTAGT
>JBDGYW010000693.1:0-8378 GCA_039588935.1 Gemmatimonadota bacterium
CGTGCGACCCTGATAGACTACCCCGCTCAGTACCGCCCGCAGTTCCGCAGCGACATCTGCGCTCATGACCCTCCGCACCGGTTGCGGCACACGTTCGTAGGTTTGCGAGCCACCGGCATCGCGAATCTCGCGAACAAGGGTCGGACGCATCAGAACACCGCCATTCGCAATCGCCGCATACGCTTGTGCGAGTTGCAGAGGTGTCACCGCAACCTCATACCCCATCGAAAGACTTCCCTTTGTGGTACCGCTCCATTGGTGCGGCCGGTTCAGAATCCCGGCGGACTCACTCGGATATTCTACGCCGGTCGGAGCGCCAAGTCCGAATCGCCGCAGGATCTCGTAGATGCTGCCGGCAGACAGCCGGCCACCGAACTTCACAATTCCGATGTTGCTGGATTGTTCAATCACCTCCCGCAAAGTGAGCCAGCCGTTCTCATGGACATCGGTGATCGTGCGGTGTTCAGTTTCGTACCTACCGTTCTCGCACCAGACGGAATCCGTTGGTGACGCCAGGCCCTCCACGAGTAGTGCCGCCGCCGTGAACAACTTGGCTGTGGAACCGGGCTCGAACACTCCAGTAAATGCAGTCGTGGTACTACGACCATCGATCGTCCGTGAAGCAACGGCGAGGATTTCACCATTCTTTGGATTGAGCACCACAACATCTCCACCGGCCGCGTCGAAGCGTTGCAGCGCGTCATCTAGCGCGTTCTCGACGATTTCCTGGAGGGTGGCGTCAATCGTCAGGTAGACGTCATGCCCCGCGACCGGAAAAGCACCAAGCCGGGACGGTGACTCATAACGTCGACCCTGTCGATCCCTGAGCACTACTGCGTTACCGGGAGTGCCTGCCAGCCATGCATCGAACATGCGCTCGACGCCACCCGCGTCGCGCCCATCGGCTGCGGGGAGGCCCAGTACCGGACGGGCAAGATCGGGATCCGGAGAGAACCGCTCCATCTCGGGCCCCTCCAGGTGAATTCCTCTGATCGAGCGAAGTGATTGCACTTGAGCCGACGAGTACGGCCCGTAGAAATGTGCCCAAGATTCTCGGAGCTTACGCCGCACCTCCCGCTGTGGAAGGTTCAGATGCCGGGCGATTACCAATGCGTCGGCCGCGGGATCTCTGAGTTCATTGGGCGCGACCCCGACGTGGTACCTCTCCACCGTGAGCGCCAGGACTACCCCATTGCGGTCGTAAACCGTCCCGCGCCTGGCCGGCAACACCAGCTGCTCGGTCTGCTGTGCCGCAGCCTCGATTGCGTACCGCTCGCCCATGATGAGTTGCACCTGAGCGGCACGCGCCAGAAGCAGTACGATGCCGATGGTGAATGCCATCTGCACAGCTTGCAGTCGAATGACGGACTTTGCCACGAAACTCAACGCCTCTCGTGCATTGTGCCCTGCAGAATGACGATTTCACTGTCTGCGGGCAAGCGGAGTCCCATCGATTCGGCCCGTGGGATCAGGAGAGCTCGACTCTCAGCCTCTCTGATTCTACGCATCAGGTCGGCCTTGTCTGCCTGGAGAACGGAACGTTCGTTGCGGAGGTTGCGCAGTTCGGTAGCGGTCATGAACCCGGACGTATCTCTCGACACAACCCACGCTAGGACAACCAACGCGAAGGCAAGCCAGAGCGCGATCCAGATACGGCCCTTAAGACGCATCGCTCTTCCGAAACGCCCGGAGCCTAGCGCTCCGAGCACGAGGGTTGGAGGCTATTTCTTCAGCGGTTGGACGCACTGGTTTGCGGGAAATCTGTGCTCCCAGGGCTCGACCCCGGCAAATACATATAGGCACCTGCGGTGGACAGACGCAGACCTGAGACCACTCACGGAACTGATGCTTCACCACACGATCCTCCACCGAGTGGTAGCTGATGACCGCGACGATACCGTTGGGGATGAGCGCATCCAAAACGACGGGCAGCGTTTCCTTTAACGCACGAATCTCGCCGTTGACCTCGATGCGGACCGCCTGAAACAAGCGCGCGAAATCTGCCGGACCCGTGCGCGCGCCAAGTGCCCCCCGGACAGCCTTCACCAGGTCATCGCTCGTAGCGAACGGAGACGTCTTGCGACGCCGTACGATCTGATTTGCCAGGTGTTTCGCCTTGGGCTCATCAGCGTAGTCTCGAAAGATCCGTGACAACTCGCTGAGGTCGAGGGCATTGAGCAGATCTGCACCCGACGGACCCGACGACAAGGTCATGCGCATGTCCAAAGGTACATCACGTCTGAAAGAGAAACCGCGGGAGTCAGTATCGATCTGCCGACTCGAAACGCCGAGGTCAAACAGAACGAAGTCCGGCCGAAAGTGGCGTATCGCCTGTAATGCCTGCGGATCGGCGTAACAGGAGTTCACCCAAAGGACATTGGCAAAGCTGAGAGTTGCCTTCGCCTCCGATATGGCCTGGGAGTCGCGGTCGATTGCGAGCAGCTCACCGCCCGTATTCAGTAGCCGCGCGGAGTGCCCGCCATCGCCAACCGTGCAGTCGACGAAACGACGGCACCCCTCGGCGAGCGCCAAGATCTCCTTTACCAGTACTGGTACGTGTCTTTCGGACATGGTTGATTCGCGGGCATGGAAAAGGCCCCGCGTGCAGAGCACGCGGGGCCGATTTCGTTACCTGAATGGTGTAGCGCCACGGGGCTGACGAGACTCGAACTCGCGGCCTCCGGTGTGACAGACCGGCACTCTAACCAACTGAGCTACAGCCCCTCCAGATCGTAATCGTCAAATGTAGACAGGGCATGGCCCAGTCGCAACCGCCTCCCTTACCGCCCGCAGTACGCGGCCCGGAACTGGCTGGGGCGTTCCCACAGCTGCTGTATGAATTCGAGGAGTCCGTCCACATCATTCGGCGACACACTCCGTCCTGCTTGGAGCGCTGTCCTGGCTCGCCTCAAGTTCCTCTCATAGGTGTCGATCAATGGAATGCACGATGCGGCTTCCATGACCGCTGCGTCCATTGGATGCGTAATCTGGAAAAGACCGTACCCCAGCCAGAAGTTGCCCTGCTCATTGAGCACCCCGTTCGGATCGTGCTCGAGCGCACTCTCGGCGTACTGGACCACCTCGTTCCAATGTACACCCGACTGCCCGTATTTCCCCGCAAGCTTCAAGTATTCGCCCCCAACCATGGTCGTGATGTTTGGATTGTCGGCACCCAACGATAGCAGGTTGTCGAATCCGGCACGTATTTCAGCGAGTGCGTCAGTGTCAACCGGTGTCAGGGAATCGACCGTGAACTCTTCGACCTGTGCCTGCACCACAGCAACCACACTCTGCAAATTCGACGGATCCAGCTGGGCAATGCGCTGATGAACCGTCAAAGCGGAATCCGTGAATCCCCTTTGAGTCAGTAGGACCGCCCGCACCTGCAAGTACTGCATCGATTCCGGCTCGTATTCGAGAAACAGCGTAGCCCAGCGCAGCATCGCTGTGGTGTCGCTGGACTGCATGGCGAGCAGGTATTGCCCGTTGTAGAAACTGGTCTGCCCAACCAGCGAAGTATCGATATCGTACAGCGTGGTCTGCGTCTCCAGGACGCATTCCCACATCTCGGCCTGCTCGCATGTTCGCGCCTTCTGTCGGATCAAGCGCCTGCTTTCAGGGTACTGCCTGATGCCTTCATCGAGCACCTCCAGGGCCCGCTCGTATTCCCCGGAAACTCCGTACCCTGCAGCCAACTGAAGCCTGAGGATCGAGTCCGTGGGGTTCGCCACTAGCCTCATATCGAGGGCGGTCACCGCCGATACCGTGTCACCGTCCCTGATATATGCGCGAGAGAGATCCTCCCACGCCCGCATGATGAGCGAGTCGCCGCGCGTCTGTTTGTCCAAGATCATTATCAGGCTGTCGTTAGGAGCTTGCATGCCCTGGAACACGTAGGACATGCACTGAGCCGTGGACGGGTGATTGGGATACAACTCGAATGCGTCTTCGGCGGCCTCACGTGCCCGCCGGTCGTCGGCGGCCTCACGTGCCCGCCGCCACTCGGAGCGGTCGCGGCGCATGTTGCACTCCTTGGCCTTGTCGGCGGCCCTCACCTGATTCTCCAGAGAATCCGCCACTCTATCGGCAAAGGCGCGGGGCGGATCGCCGGGCTGCCCCATAACGGTCATCCATCCGGACAGACCACTCCTTCTCACGTCCACCATCCGGAATCTGCCAATCGGTGTAGCTCCATTCCTCATCAGGTCGCCGTAGACGAATGCGTGTGCCTCCAACGGACGGGCGAACTGCTCGGCCATCTCTGGGCCGACAATTGTGAGTGAATCAAATCCGGAATTCACCAACAATTCTATGATCACGTCCCTCCCAATCACCTGCCACTTGTGGCGGAACTTGTTCTGTGCACGCGTGCGCAAACGGTCTGTCATCTCGATGACCCACATCGAGTCCTCGGCCTGCTGCGGCACAGGCACCAAGAACAGGACGCGATCGTGCGAACGTTCCTGTGCAGTGGCACTTGGCGTGATTATGGAGACACCCGCAAGTGCGAGCAGACTACCGAATGTGGCACGTAGCATGGCGTTTTTGAGCTGCACCGGTCTTACACCTCCAAATTTGTGACTCATCATGGAGTCAGCGATTTTTTCACCCTTCGATCCATGGGCGAAGAGGGATTCGAACCCCCGACTTCCTGCTTGTAAGGCAGGCGCTCTAAACCAACTGAGCTATTCGCCCTCGAGCCCCTCAACTACAGTGCCAAGCCTAGCGGAAAAAGCACGCAGTAACCGAGCACGAGGAGCATCGGAGCAATGGTCGTGTCGCCGCCTGCAAGCAGCAAGTATCCTACGCCGACCGCTGCCAAGGCACCGCCCAACAGGAGGTAGTTCCTGCCGCGAAAATGCAGCCGCGCGGGCGAAGTGCCTTTAGACATAGACACTTAGGCTAATCTGAAGTTCCAAATGCGTCAAGAAACTCAGTCCCATTCATCCTCATCTGAGACCACCCACCCTTGATCGAGTGCCGCCTTCCTTGCGCTATTGCGCCGGCGGCGCCATCCCCACAGGCTCAGCAGCACGACCGCAAGTATTGCCCAAAAGACGGTGAGCGAAGAAAAGAATAACACCCAACCGTAGCGCTTGCGAAGATCTCGCTGCCAAAGCACCTCGAACTGACCAAGCGTTATGCTGTGGGTGGCCCTCAGAGCCCTGTCAAAATCCTGCAAATCGGCCAGATTCGCAAGTAACTGCATACGCAGTTTCGGCGTGTGCCGCGCCGCTTCGAATATCCCGATTCACCTGCCCGAACGTGGGCACTGCTCCAGTCATCAAGGACCAGTTGACGCGCAGCGCACCCAGCCGGCCCCACTCACCGGCTGCGCGGGAGGCATAACCTTCGTCGAACCACAGCGGCACCCGTTCCACAGCACTGTGGAGAGCGAGGTGAGCTAGCTCATGGTGCAGCGTACGCCGAACATCACCTGTTAATCTGAGCACAATGGTGTTGGACGCTGGAATCGCCGCTCCGGTACCCCACTCCGGAATCCGACCACTCATGAGAGAGTCGAACCGCTGCTCATCTGCCGTGATCAGGAGTCGCATCGGCTCGGTCCAAGCATCGGATATCCCCGGAAACAGACTGTCTGCGGCCGCAGCTTCCGCCAGGGTCAGCGCTGCCTCGGCTTCGCCCGACCAGTAGACCGCAGTTACCCGTCCTACCCGGACCATCGACGGATCCTGCGCAAGGCACCCAACTATCAATATGACTAACTTCGTGGCGGTTCCTGCCCTTGCTCGACCAGTTCGAGCATTTCCTTACAACGTTTCCCCCACGGATTGAACTTGTTGGCCTTGTACCCATCCGTCCAGGTGTTCTTTGCGTCGTCCTGATCACCCGCGAACCACTGCGCCCGCCCCAACTCGTAATATGCTTCGATCAAATTCGGACCCAGGCGCAGCGTCTTCTCGAAGAACGTTTGAGCGTCCTCGAACATCTCCCGCTCGAGGTATACCAGGCCAAGGTAGAAGTGTGCGTACAGCGTGGCCTTCTTGTCGTTGTCCAACCTGATCGCTTTCGAAAGGTGCTCAATTGCCTCACCGAAGATCTGCTTCTTGAGGCAGATGTACCCGACATTGATTCTAGCCAGAGAGTTCGCCGGCTCTCTGACGAGGACTAGTTGAAAGGTGTTCAACGCATCGTCGTAACTTTCGTTGAGCATCTGGGCCCAGCCAAGCAGCGACTCGGCCTGCACGTCGCCGGGAGATAACTTGAGAGCCTTCTCCAACGCCTGCATGGCTCCAGGATAGTCACCCAGGGATATTAGGCTCCACCCCTTCTCGATGAACGTCGACGCGCCGAGATGATCGGCACGGTTTGCCGGTACCGCACCGGTGAACTGCGGCACCTGTTCGCCACTCTCACCCTGGGCTAGTTGCTTGTACTTCTCGACTAGGGTCCGAATGTCTTCCTTGAGTTGCGTGAGATCTGCTATCCCCTGGTCAACAGTCTTGAAGAGTTCAATGATTTCTCGCTTGAGGGCGTCGCGGTCACCTTCAGGTGATGCCGCATCGAGACGGTCGGTGAGTTCGTTATACGCTGTACGCAACGGCGCACCAATTGGTTCACTCATCGGTCAACTCCGCAGTCAAAGCACCTAAAGTGAGGCTTTCCTTCGAATTCAGTAGTCTCGATGCCGCAAGTAAGACGAGTGTGCGTTTCGCAATCGAAACAATGCCCGTGATATACTCAGCTGCCAGTCCTTGAACGATTTGGGACGGGGGCCTCACGCGATCTGCTGGCACCTTCATTACTTCCAGGACGGCGTCGACGACCAGCCCGACGCGTCCCCGATCTAACTCCAACAAAACAATCCTGGTTTCCTCTCCAACTTGGGACGGCAATTCCAGCCTTTTCCGCAAGTCCACAATCGGTACCGCATCATCACCGAATCTTAAGGTCCCCTCGAGGTAGTCCGGCGATTCAGGCAATGGCGTGGGTGCTTCGTACCTGAGGACGCGCTCTACATCGAATACGTTGAAGCCGAACTCCTGGCCGCCCACGCTAAACGTCACCAGCTGAATCTCGTCGCCTGTGCTCACTCCCGCTCCCGATTCCCCGCCGCTGCCAGACGCTCTCCAAGAATGTCGAGATCAATCACCGGCACGAGCGTTTCCTCCTCTCTCACCACCCCACACACCCACGGGAGGCGCCACGCATCCGGCACGACTGCCGGATCGGCGGCGGCGACTGCGTCAGCGTCTTCCACCTCAAACGCCACCAGGGATCCCATGCATCGCGTCAACACCGCTGTATCCTCTCGATCTGGGGGTGCTGGACCATTTGCGATGAGCGAGGCAAGGTGTACCAGCGGCACCGATTTCTCTCTCATCCGCGTTACACCCCGGACCGATCCATGGACATTCGGCGCAGAAGATACATCGAAGCCATCAACCACCTCGATAACCTGGTCCAGTCTGAGCCCGTATCTGTGACCACCTGCCCTCACCAACAAGTACCCCGTCATCGGAGTCCTCTCTCAGCCATCTCACCTTCCAGCATGGACGCGCAGTAACGGTCGCGACTAATCCAACGCGCTCATGGTCTCGAGGTTGGTTCGAGCGAGTTCGTGTTGTGGGTTCAACTCCACTGCGCGTCTCCAGTACTTCGTGGCATCCTCGCGGCGGAGTTTCTTGTAGGCGATGTTCCCCAGCTTGAAGTACACGTCGTCACCCAGCTTCGGTTGGAGTGTGATGACTCGCTGGTATGCCTCCCATGCATCGTCGTAGCTGCCGGCCCTGTAATGCAGATCACCCAGGTTCTTGGACAACTGTGGCATCGACGGTTCCTCCGCCAACGCGGTCCGCAGACATTCTTCCGCCTCTTCGTGGTTTCCCAGGAGGTCGAGCAGGGCCGCAAGGTTGTTGGTGAGCACGGCATTGTCTGGATACGACTCAATCCCCTCCCGCAACACGTCCACTGCCTCGTCAAACCGGTCCAACGATGCCGCCGCAAGTGATCGCGCCCAGTGCCAGACGGCGTGCAGTTTGCGTTCACCGGCCACTTCCCTGGCTCGGTCCAGCCGCCTGCACGCTTCCTCGTGTTCACCACGCCGTAGCGCCAGGATGCCCCAGCTGCTCAAGATCCGCGGGTCGTTGGATGCCCGCTGTGCCGCATTCGTCAGAATCGATTCAGCATCATCGAGGTGGCCAGCCTTTTCGTGGCTCACGGCGAGATTGTGCAGTACCGACGGTGGAGCGCCACTGAGCTCCGAAGCAGTCCGAAAAGACTCGATTGCTTGTTTCCATTGAGCCTGCCTGAAGTGAATCAGGCCCAAGTGGAAGAAGGCGCTCGCGTCAGACGGACGAAGAGAAACGACCCGTCTGAACTCCCGCACCGATTCATCCAACATCCCAGTCTTGTAG
>JBDGYW010000694.1:0-3970 GCA_039588935.1 Gemmatimonadota bacterium
AGACTCACTGGCAGTTCGCGCGACGAGGGTCATGGTGCGGTGCGGGTCTTGAGCCACGGGGTAATAGAAGGTTGCGCGGGCCTCGGAGTCGAGACTCGTGTGCTTCACGTCACCCACGATTCCCACCACTGTTAGCCACCAGTCTTCGGCGCCCTTGATTCGAGCACCTACGGGAGACTCGTTGGGCGAATAAAGTCGTGCCATGGATTCACTCACCAACGCGACCTTTTGAGCTTCGGGCCCGTCGCTATGATCCAGCGTCCGGCCCGCAAGTATGGGAATCCCCATTGTTTCGAGAAACCCTGGAAGCACAGCCTGGTCGTTCGCGTTCCTCAGGCCTTCCTCAGCTTCGCGACCCTCGATGACAACCCTCTGGCCGCTCTCCGAATCCAGGAACGGGAGGCTACTGGTGCCGCTTACCCGTTCGACGCCCGGAATCGCCGCCATTTGCTCGACCGTTTCCTCGAACACGTTCGCCGTCGCAATCCTACCCCGGGGTTGGGACACCCGCACGACGGCCAGGCCCTCACTGTCGAAGCCGAGATCGACGGCAAAGAGGTTTGCGAGGGTTCGCGCGAAGAGCCCAGCAGACACGAGCAGGACGACGGTGAGCGCGATCTCCGACGACACCACCAATCGCTGCATGAGTCGACCGCGCTTCGTGCCGAGACGGTCGTCGCTCCGCAACACCTGTCCGAAGGCGTGTCCCGCCGTTATGAGCGACGGGGCCAAACCGAAAGTCAAACCGGTCGCGACGCCGGCGAGACTTGCGAAAGCAAGGACGGTGCCGTTCACAGTCATCTCCTGGATCCGTGCCGTCGGCGGCGCCATTGTGGTTAGCAGCTCGGTTCCGCCGATCGCAAGCCCCGCACCCAGCGCGCTGCCGAGGAGACCAAGGAGCACACTTTCGGTGAGGAGCTGACGGAGGATGCGGCCAGGCCCCGCCCCGATGGCTGCGCGTGTGGCAATCTCGCGCCGTCGTCCAGTCGCCTCACCCATCAACATCGTGGCAACGTTTCCGCACGCGATCAGCAACAAGATGCCGGCCGTGGCCGAGAGGAGATTGATGGGTGCACGCAATCCACTCAACTCGAGGTCGGTGCGGAACATCATCCTCACACCCAGTTCGTCGGGAGACTCGCCCGCACGAATCAACAACTCAGCTTCGACTCGGGCCTGTTCGATAGTTGCGCCGCTTCTTAAACGGCCGATTCCTTCGAACCGATTGACGTCGCTCCTCAATCTCCCGTTGGTGCCGAGCGGAACCCAGACCGCATGCTTTCCTACGTCGTCGGTGCGCCACAGCGAAAACCCGCGGTCGGCGTTCCAGTCGATGGTCTCGCGAAGCCGAAAAACCGGGGGGAGGACGCCGATGACGATGAACGGCCTGTTGTCAAGAAAGATAGTCTGCCCGACCGCATTCGGGTCGCGGCCGAAGTGGTCGCGCCAGAACTCGTCGCTCAACACCACGAGATCTTGGTGGGTGGGACCGTCCTCAGAGGGGAGGAACCATCGGCCAGCGGCAACCTGGACGCCGAGCACGGACAAGAGAGAGGCAGTCCCGGAACCGACTCTGATGCGTGTCGGTCCATCCCTCCCGTGAAACACCATGTTCGCGCCGTCGTAGGCCGCGGTTTCCTGAAGGAGGGTCGTGCCGTCGCGCCAGCGCTCGTAATCCGGGTACGACAGCCACACCCTATCCCACCACGCATGGAGGGTCTCCTGCTCGCGCCACTGGGGGAACGTCACCCATACGTTGACTAGTTCCTCGGGCCGTTCGTACGGGAGTTTCCCGAGCAAGATCCCCTCGACCACGGTGAAGGTGGTCGTCGCGGCCCCGATGCCAAGTCCAAGGGTTCCGATTGCCACTACCGCGAAGAGCGGGCGCCTGAGCAGGGTCCGAGACGCGAAGCGAATGTCTTGCACCACGCTCTCGAATGCTGCTAGTCGTTGTCGATCAGGAATGCGCTCGTTTCGTCCCCGGGAAAAGCGATATTGTAGGGAACTGCCCAGAACTTGACGCCAATACCAAAGACTTGCGCGTAGCGGGCCAGTCTCTTGGCGCATGAACCTCTGAAACTCTTCGTGGAGATCGCCCTGTATGTCTCCGTGTAGGTGTTGCGGTACCAAGCGCCGCAACAGCCAATCGGCGAGGACCGGCGGTTTCACGGCCGTTCACCGTCAGCCGCTAGCTGTACGCCGTCCCACAGTCTGCCCATCATTTCTCTGGCACGGGCCAGCGCATATTCCCCTAACGGTTCGACCTTGAAGTACCGGCGCGCTCGCCCACCTCGCACAGGTTCGGGATCCGCATGCCGCGAGGTAACGAATCCCTTCGCCTCGAGCCGCTCCAGCGTACCGTAGACCGTACCGAAGGTGACGTTCCTGCCTGCTGTTTCTTCGAGTTCCCTGCGGACGGTCATTCCATACGCGTCATCACCCAAGCGCAGGATTGCCAGAATTACCATTTGTTCAAACTCCCCCAGGAATTCGCCCTTGCCCATGATGCCTGCCTTCCTCCTAAGAAACCCGATCACTGACGTGCTCTAGTCGGGTTATTTCTACATACCCTAGAATATACGTCATCCCCAGACCAAAGGTTTCATTCCAAGAGTTGGGATCGTGCGATGGCGTTGGTGCATGGCTCTGGGTTCCGGTGCACCATTGAGGCGATGTCCCTAATCCGGAGGCGCCACCGATGAAGTATCCGAACCGGAACCATCCAATTACGCCAAGTGCCTATGCCGGATTCGCAATTGGCCTGAGTACGGGGCCGTCACACGCCCGTGAAGCGCATCGACACGCCACTCGGCGTCTAAGCGCCAGTACAGAGCTCTGACAGGTAGTGCTGAATACGTGCGCCACACTGGCGCGCGTATTCGGACACATCCGTGATTTTGGAACTTGATCCCACGTCCTCCTGAACCGCTTTTGCCCCAGGGGTTATAGCAATTACGACATTATGTCGGACTTTCGGGGGATTAGAAGCGTCGGAGCCGTGCTTCAATGACTCGTATCCCACAGTATGTCGCAGGAAAAGCACCCCATGTGCTGACGCTCCCAGGTTCTGAGTCAGCGAAGGTGCTTGCAGAGACGTTGCCCACTTCGTCCAATTCCTGTGACATGGAGAAGACCATCTGGACCACTCCAACGTGCGGGTTAGACAAGTGGTTTGAGCAACTCCGCCTCCGCCGCAAACGCCGACCCCGGAGCGGCTTGCGCAGCTTTCTCAACTGATCTCATCAATTCGTCCCTATCCATCGAATCTTGCACCAGACCCAGAGCATAGATTCGCACCTGTTCATCATCGTCCTCAAGCAGCTGGCGTACCGCGGTAGCGTCCAAGCTGACTCTTGCTGCTGCGAGGTTCTCGATGCTCTCGCAGCGGCGCTCCGGCGGTTCCGCGGAATCCCATGTCGCCACAGTGGATCGCAAGATGGATCTCGAGTCACCCTCCACTTCAGACAGCTCCCGTGCCACTTCCGCGGGGCTCTCGCACCTTAGCATGCCGGGCAGAGTCGAAATCAAGAACTTGCTGGCTGTCTGTTGGATTATTGTCGCCCGATCACCGATGCCATTACCAACGGTTGTATCCGGAGAGACGAAAGCTGTCGGCACCCTCTTAGAGCACGCGGTAAAGACGGTTCTCATATCTGGGTCGCGCAGCGACGTGCCAACGAAGAACGCGACATCTGCATCTCGAGCAGCCTTCTGGAATTCGAAACTCAAGGCTGGAAATGGTGGGGCGATGACTCTCTTCTCGCGGGACGGAAGAATCGCAGCGCTCTTGAGTTCGAGCTCGCTCCTGCTGTCCAGGCTCAGCGTGAGCGCCCCAAAGATCGGCACGGGATGCCTTATGAACCGTACCGGGGTTGCCGGAGGCTCCATTTGTTGAGAGGATGGAGTCATGGCAAAGCGGAGCAGATATTCGCCGGAGGTCCGAGAGCGGGCGGTTCGGATGGTCCGGGAA
>JBDGYW010000695.1:0-3969 GCA_039588935.1 Gemmatimonadota bacterium
ATAGAAGAGATCCTGCCTGAAACCACCGTCTCTCACAGCAGCTTCCAGGTCGCGGTTGGTGGATGCAACAATCCGTACGTCCACCTTTATGTCCCGCACGCCGCCGACACGCTTGAAAGTCCGTGTCTCCAGGAAACGCAACATTTTCGCCTGCGATCCTGTCGACAGATCGCCGATCTCATCCAAGAGTACAGTGCCGCGATCGGCCAATTCGAGCAGTCCGAGTTTTCGCTCCCGCGCATCTGTGAACGCGCCACGTTCATGTCCGAACAGCTCGGACTCGAGTAGCGTCTCCGGGAGGGCCGTGCAGTTGATTTCCAGGAACGGAAACTCGGCGCGCGCGCTCTGAGCGTGTACCGCACGTGCTAGCACTTCTTTGCCGACGCCACTTTCGCCGCGCAGCAATACTGTGCTGCCTTCGCTAGCGGCCACCCTGTTCACCAGTTCGACGATTCGCTTCATTGCGGCCGACCGACCTACAATCTCGACGCCGGATAGCTGCCAGCCAGCCTGGCGCCGTAATCCGGATACGGTGCGTTTCAGCGTCCGTGCTTCGAGACCCTTTTCGATGGTGATCAAGAGATCTTCGAGCTTCGGAGGTTTCTCGAGGAAATGGTAGGCTCCGAGCTTCACAGCCTCGACCGCCGTCTCGATGTCTCCGTGCGCGGTGAGTATCACCGCAATGACGTTCGGATCGACATCCATCAGTTCCTCGAGCAGTTCGAGGCCGTTGCCGTCCGGTAGCTTGAGATCGAGGAGGGCTGCGTCAGGAGGATTGTCCGCAAACGCGCGGCGTGCGGAGGCTGCGTCTTCCGCGAGGGTTACCTGATACCCGGCCTCTTCGAGCTGTGCCTGAAGCCACACTCGTATGAGTTTTTCGTCGTCGACGACCAACACCAAAGCTGAGTTCATCAGCCGGGCTCCTTACTCGTGCTCGGCAGCGCCACGACGAATGTGGCGCCTCCGCCGGGCGTTTCTTCGTAGCGCAGCGACCCACCGTGCCGCTCGGCCAACTGACTCGATATCGAGAGGCCCAATCCGGTTCCGTGGCTCTTTGTCGTATAGAACGGGCGGAAGATCTCGGCGCGGCCCTCTGGCGGAATGCCCGGGCCGTTGTCTTGAACCGCGATCCACAATTCGGGAGAACGGAACTCGGTCCGGATGGTGATAGTGTCTCCCTCGGCCAGCTCGTCTATGGCGTTCAGCATCAAGTTCACCAGGACCTGCACCAGCAGCTCCGGGTCGACCCGTACGTTTGGCACACCTGAGGCAGGTGACACGTCGATGTTGATTCCGCCCGCAGTTGCTTGCGGCGACACGACATGCACGGCGCGTTCGACCAAGAGACTGGGATCGACGTCCATTTCCTTCAATTCAGGCGGGCGGGCGTAGCTCATCAACTGTCTGGTGGTTCCCTCGATGCGGCGGAGCTGGTGTTGCGCCTCCTCGAGTAGCGGTGTCGCCTTGTCATCCGGTGGCCTGCTTTTCAAAGCCATTTCCACAGCGCCGAGCACTCCGGTCAAAGGATTCCTTATCTCATGAGCTACGCCGCTCGCGAGTTCACCCACAGTCGCGAGCTGGTGTGCCCGCTCCATCTCCCGGGCGTGCAGCTCGTCGATCTCCTGTCGGGAGCGTTGGAGGTCGCCAGCCATCTGGTTGAACGCGCCTATCAGTTCGTTCACCTCGGCCACGCGTTCTTCATGTAGGCTCTGAACCTTCTCACCCCACCCGATTCGGCGGGCCGCCGTCGCGAGTCGACCCATGGGTGCAGCGGTGTTGCGAGCCGTTATGAGTGCGATGAGCGTGATGACGACCACCAATGATGCTGCCCCAAACAGTGCCCAGTTGCGTAAACGCGAAAGCGGGTACAACACGGAATCGAGTGGTAGTGCGGCGGCAAAGATCCAATCGGTTCCTGCGATCGGAGCCCTCAGTACGAGGTATTGATTCGAGCCCACGGGAACCTGTGACACGGTGTTGGAATCGGTGGCAGACGAGAAGACCTGCGCGAAATCACTCGCCGCGTGTTCGTGTCCGGCGAGGATCACCCGACCCAACGAGTGCAACACCATGGGCTCAACATCGCCCAAGAGGTGTGTCGGCAACGCAAACAGCCGGTTGAAATCTTCCGCCCGGACGTGTCCCTCGAGCCAGACGTCGTTGGCGCCCTGGAGCGGCACGGCGAGCAGGTACGCCACGACCAGCTCTCCCTCCCAGTGCACCACCACGCGTCTTGTGTCCCAGTCGTCCGCAGGTGCTTCGTGAGGCCAGTGCGGCTCGTCTTCACGCAGAGCGGTACTGGCGAACACGTGCCCGTCGCGGCGTACG
This sequence comes from Gemmatimonadota bacterium, assembly GCA_039588935.1. Classification (GTDB taxonomy): domain Bacteria; phylum Gemmatimonadota; class Gemmatimonadetes; order Gemmatimonadales; family GWC2-71-9; genus JBDGYW01. The sequence continues at coordinate 2,329 of JBDGYW010000695.1, forward strand.
AGTCGCAGGCCGTCGAATACCCCGTCTTCCGGCAGGCTCTGGTGCAGTAACGAGGCGAGGTCGACCGCGCTGCGCCGTTGCAGCATGGAGACATCCGGGATCTGACCGATGATCGTGCGTAGCAACAGGCGCTGGCGGGTCAATTCGGTGCCGATGTGCAGCGCCTGGAGGGTGCCGAGTTCTCTGAGGGATCGCTCGCCTTGTTCGATGATCGCGTCCCTGCTCAGCGCATATCCGACAATGATGGCGAGCGTAAGCGGCGTGGCCCCGAACGCGAGCAGCAGCAAGACAAGCTGCGTGCTCAATCGCATGCGCAGTCGTTTACCGATCACATGGCCCCATTCGGCTCGCAGCGGCTGGGGCATCCCACCCATCCACTGGGTGAATCCGCCCGACGATTTCGATGTTCGACCATGTCTGCGATTGTCGTAAGTCCTTGTGGTGAAACGATCTGGTCAATCATGTGCCTCGGCTTTGAAGTTGCACCTGAAAGCGAACTGGTGGCAAGGTCCAAACCGCCCATCAGAAACGTCGATTCCGCTATTGCGGGAACCTCTGGCGCCGATGTCACACCGGATATGTGGCCCAAATGCTTGACGGAGAAGCACCATGACAACTCAGGAACGTCTGCAGCAAGTTTCGGATTCCGCGCCTACGTCAGGTGAGACGGTAACAGACCCGGTATGTGGCATGACCGTTTCAGCGGACGGCGAACTTAGGGAAACACATGAGAACCGTTCCTACATCTTCTGCGGTGTACACTGCCTACGAAAATTCCGAAAAGACCCAGACCGATATCTGCACGGGTCTGAAGACTCAGAACTAGAGAATCATCCGACTTCGCACTCCGCTGATTCTTCAGCCGACGGGTCTACATACACATGCCCGATGCACCCGGAGATCGCACGCGATCAACCGGGTTCGTGTCCGATCTGCGGCATGGCCCTGGAGCCGCTCGTTGTAGCCCTCGAAGATGAGGCGAACCCGGAGCTTCTCGACATGAAACGACGCTTCTGGGTGAGCGCTTTTTTCACGCTGCCTGTGTTTCTATTGGCGATGTCCGAGAGCTTTCCCGGAGCGAGTGCGCTACTGGAGTCGCTCTCGGCCGGGATGCTTGCGTGGATACAGTTGGGCCTCGTCGCTCCCGTGGTACTATGGGGCGCGTGGCCATTTTTTGTCCGAGGCTGGAGTTCGGTCGTGACCCGGAACCTGAACATGTTCACGCTCATTGCGTTGGGCGTGTCGGTAGCCTTCCTGTATAGCCTCGTGGCTACGCTGCTTCCGGGCATCTTCCCAGACTCATTCCGAAACGAATTAGGCCGAGTGGCCGTGTACTTCGAAGCTGCCGCGGTGATTGTGACGTTGGTCTTGCTAGGTCAGGTTTTGGAACTACAGGCGCGTTCCAAGACCGGAGCCGCAATCAAGTCACTACTCGGCCTAGCGCCGAAAACCGCGCGCCGTTTGAACGATGACGACACCGAGGCAGATGTTCCGTTGGACTCTGTCCAGGTTGGTGACAGATTGCGCGTGAGACCCGGTGAGAAGGTCCCAGTTGACGGAAAGGTGATCTCCGGCAGCGGTGCCGTTGACGAATCGATGATCACCGGCGAACCGATGCCGGTTAAAAAAATCACGGGTGAT
>JBDGYW010000696.1:0-9365 GCA_039588935.1 Gemmatimonadota bacterium
GCCCATGATCGTACCGCCTGTCAGCGGTGCGTTGGTGTCCGCACTCGCAGCCTGGGCCAGCATCGAGAGGATCACAGCGATGCAGCCTGCAGCGACAAGCGAGTTCAAAGCGATGCGTGTGTACCTCACGATTCTCTCTCCTTGATCACTTGGATATTCGTGTCGATCCGGTGCAGGACTCGCTCTATCTCTGGGTCCAGCTGTACTGGTGGCCTCTTCAGCAATCCGATCAGACTGCTGATCACGTTGCCGAGTATGACCACAGCCATGCCAGCAATGCCGATCTGCTCGAGGTTCAAGTATCACCCCCTACCCCTCTCTCTAGCCTAGATGAAGATGTCACCCAACACACGCATCAGGGAAACGCTGAGGCTCTGGCTGTCTAGCCCTTCCCTGTCGCCGCCTGCCTCGAATGAGTGGACGTAATTGCGCAGCTCCTTCCCGATGGCACCGAAGATGGTGATGCCAGCCGTGGTGACTGCACCCTGGGTGAGTGGATCAGTACCAGGGAAGAACTGACTGATGATCCAGGTGATGAAGATCCCGATCCCACCACCCTTGATGATCGTCTTCTGTACCTTGCTCGGATCTCTCGTTGCTTGCGTAGACATACTCTTCCTCCTCTTCAAAGCCAAACCACCTAAGGATTTTTCCCAGTGTTTTGGCACCAATGATCATCATTCGCCGCCCCGTAGCGGGTGGGGTGTAGTCGATCTGCATCTCGACATAATCAATGCCGATGATGTTCGACCCTGCTGCGCTGGTGTGATTCCACTGCATCCCGAAGTCAACATCATGAATGTCGGTTGCTGCCCATGTTCCGCACGTCCATGTAAACGAGCCGTTGTCGTCTTCATCGAGTGTGATGACAGAAGCAGCACCCGCAGGCTCTTCTTCTCCGAGTTGCGCTTGAACAGCCGATATGCCTGTTCCACAAGCGGTCCCCGTCTCGTCTACAACATCGACGTTGATCCTTCGACGAACTGCCTGCGAAGCCATCCCTCCGTGAAACTCCATGTTGATCGAGATCTGGTTGATCGTGGATCCAGTTGGGACATCACCAGTTGTGAAGCCGAACCCCTGGATCATGAATACGCCAACGTTGAAGCCTTCAACCCGGCCCGTCTGCGGAGGATCGTTACCATCGGCAACGTCGGATGTATCGTGCGCGGTGTCGTTTGAATAGTGACCGCTGACATCGTTCTCTGTAGTACCGACGCGCCACGAAGTGACATCGGCCTGGGCCGGGGCAGCGAAGAGCAAGACAAGGATTGCAATGCGTACAATCATGTTCCGTCCACCGTGTAAGTCCAACAGAAGTTAAGCCATGTAGGAGTGCCCGACAGCGTTGATGTGTCCCACTCGAACCGCTCGCCTGCCGTAAACGTCGCGTTGGCGATGGAGCCATCGTCATCGACTGGAGTCGCGGTGCAGGTCATCGTGTCGAGCGCGTTCGTGCCATCGCTCAGGAACCCGGCAACATTGGTCGCACCCTCGATCTGACATCGCATCGAAGTGACCGTGATTGCGGGATGCTCGATCCACAACGGGATATTGTCATCGGTGAGCGCGGGGTCTTCCAGCGTGAAGCACTTGGTATGCTCGGCTATGAGGACTTGATCCGCACCACCAGACCGATACTTGAACTGATCGTCTGTTGCATCGATGGTGATCTCACCGTTTACCGCGAGCGTGTCATCGAGCGGGATCTGGATGCTGGTCGTAAAGACGGGACTCGCAAGCGGAGCGGTGAGACTGCCCTGCGGCACTTGCGAGGCACCAAACCCGATGTCGCTGTTGGTGCTCAGGTTTTCGTAGGTGACACCCGTGCCGGTGATCGCACTCGACGTACAGTTGGTGATGTTGGTGCAATCCAGCGTCTCGTAGTCAACCGTGTCGTCGGCCTGCTTCAGGTCACTTGAGTTCCGTCATGGAACCGAAGCGCACCGACGCTGGCGTTGAAGAAGTCTTCGTCGAATACATACGAAGCCTCTCGCGTCAGCGTGGCAGGTGTCGCTTCCTTCGGCAGCATGCCGATGCGAGTCAGGTTGGTGGATGCGTCGGGCAGGATGTTGTCTTCGCAGTACGAACTCGTCCCCGCACTCGAGGAGGTGCCGCACCCTACTCCGACATGACTACCAGCTGCACCGCAGTTGATCTTGGCGTGGTTCCCTCCGTTGTCCTCGATCTTGTTACCAGTGCAGACATTGAAGTCTGAACCAGTGAAGAGCAGGACTGCATCCTGTCCACCCGACGAGGCATTGATGAAGTTATTGTCGGCGATGATCGAGTGTCCGAGATTGACAGCACGAACGAACTCACCCGTTGTGTTGCCGTCGATGTCCATCGTATTGTTCGTGACCTGGTTGAAGCTGTTGTCGGTCAGCGAGGTGCATCCAGTCGTGCAAAGGAATTCGATGGCGCGATTGTTTGCAGCTGTAGCCACCTTGAGCATTCGGTTGCCGTCGATCTTGTTGTAGCCACCGAGCCCGTCCGTGTTCTCGATGAGCATCCCACGCCCACCGTAGTTCTGGATGAAGTTGTCGTTGATCTGGGCATACGGAGTGTTGGTGATTCGGAAGCCATGCTCTGCACCTGCGTTGGCGTGGCCGTCGCAGCTGTTACGTTCGATGATCGGCTCAGAGAAGGGACCGCCGCAAGCTGTCGTCCTCGAGTGCTCATCTGCGCCGGTGCATGTCTCTCGAGCTGCACCACCCTGGAGTGGAGAGCCGCTGTTCATCGAGATGCAGGTACCATCGTAGCTTTCGATGAAGTTGTCCGAGACCGTTGCACTACCCGCTGCGATGGAGATACCACCGAGTCTGGTCTGGCCCTCGTCCATCTGGATCTTGTTGCCAGTGACCTTGACGTTGCTCCAGTTGGCAGAGACTTCGATGCCGATGTCGGTGTATGAATCACCGCCGATCGTGATCGTATTGTCCGCGATGACCAGGCGCTCATGGTCGCTGGGCCTGGCAACCTGGGGTGTGCTGACCTGGTGCGGACCTATGCCAGAGACAGGCGTACCCGAGTCAGCCATGCAGTCGAGCTCGTTGCCGATGATCTGCATGTTGATCGACTCATGAGCGAGCCTGAGTGTGTGTGTACCGCTGCCCGCAGATGTCAGCGGGACTACTGCCTCCTCCCCACGTCCATAGGGATTCGTAGAGAATGTCACTTCGTTTGCGCTACTTCCCTCGAAGACCCAATAGTCTGTGGTGTCGGCGGTGAGCCCGGTCGGAAGCGCACCAGTAGTCGATAGTCGCACCGGACCCTCGCCGTCTTCGAGCCCGTGACCCGCACCCAGGTCGCAGTCTTCGTTCGTCACGTCATCACAGGTCGTGAAGTCGATCAGGACAGGCGGGTGCTCGGCAGAGTAGAAGCCAACGCAGAGATCTTGGAAGTCGGCGACATCATTGTACGAGAATTCCGTGCCGTGCAGCTCGAGGATGGCACCGCTCTGCTGGAGGTGGTTGCGAAACGGTCGGATCGTATTGTGAGCGATCTCGATGTTCTCTGTGAACTTGCCACCTTGCGTGTCGATCATGCCCTGGATGTAGTTATGCTTGACCTGGATGTTGGACATCAAGCCATAGTCATCCTCGGTGGAGGTGGCACCATCGAAGTCGCACAGATCATCGGGGCTGCCTGTGTCTTGCGGTGGACCGCCAGATGAGAACGCATCCACACATGGCGCAGCTCGTATGTCGATGGCAGAGCACTGCTCGGCGGGTGACTGATCGCAGTGTCCAGCGAGCGGATCGAGGTTGAAGACGTTCTGGTTGATCTTGATGTTGCGAACGTAGGCACCACTCAATGCCTCGCCGTGCAGGCGCATCGAGATACCATTCGAGATGATCCCCTCGAGCACGTTGTTCTCGAAGAGCAGCCCGTCGATTCGAGAGTTGCTCTGCTGACCCGTGCTGATCTGGATCACATTGTTCGGGCCATACTCGAGTTCGGTAGTCGTACCGCCCGTGTCAGGCGTGCTGTCTGTGGTCGAGAGCGGTGAGTTCGCGACGATGTGGTTGTTGATGAAGCGATGGCCACGTCCACCCCCAACAGTCATCGAGCCATGGATGTTGTCTTCGAAGTAGTTGTCGTGGAAGTAGCAAGCACCGTCACCGATGGTGCAGTCGATCCCCTCATCACCGAAGCCGATGATGTTCATGTTGAAGATCTCAGTCTCACCACCGTTGTGATGCACGTAGATGCCGTGCGTCTCTTCCGAGTCCGCATCGCAACCATCCACGCAATCGCTGAACTGGAGATGCGCCATCGGTGCATCATCCATGAAGGTCATGTCGGAGATCTTGATCTTCAGGTCAGGGTAGAATGGGTAGATGATGCACGTTGAACCAGTCGTTTCGGCAACCGCAACCGCCGCCGCATTCTCACCCGAAGGCGTGAGCAAGTCGAAGGTGGTGGGTGTCACCTCGCTCATAATGAAGGTCTTGTCGTTGAGTTCGATGGAGTCCTGGCAGTTGCGGACGTAGACCATGTCACCATCAATCATGTCCGTGTTTGCAGAGATCGTCACACGAGGAGGGCTGGCGAGACTGGTAGCCGTTACATTGCTAGCCTCTGCGCCCGTGTCATGGATGCCCCACTGCCGGATGTCAGCGTCACCGACATGGTTGTTCGTGGTGACGAGGATATACCCACCCGCAGAGAGGCGGGGCATGATAATCGTGCCGTCTCTGCTCTCGCCACGCAGATGTATTCCGGTCGGGCAATCGTCAGTAGCGATACTGATACCACTTGCAAAAGCGTTGGTCGCGTCTGCATGAACTCCAACACGCCATGCTCCATCTGGGATTTCGACCACGTCATAACCGTTGGCACATGCCCAGGTGATTGCGGGATTGATGACGAGAGCCATATCGTCTGCGGAGCCAGGTGATCCAGTTACATCACCGGCATCACCGCCGTCGCCATCAGTGAACGATTTCCAATCTGTGCCCACCGTGGCTTGTTGCGTTCCGCTGCCGTCCATTGCCACCAGACCAGATGCGCCGGGCGGGTGACTCAGGTACAACACCTTCAGGTCTTGGGCCTTCGCCTGAACAGTGGTGTCAAATGGTTGATAGCTCACGAGTCGCCAGCCATCCGATACTTCATCCTCGAAGATCCAGACAGTCACATCTCCGGGGTAGGTTGTCATCATTTGACCGTTGTTGCAGTCAAGCGTTGCAGCCGAACAGTCATACTTGATCTCTGCGGGTGCCACAGCTGCGCCTGTCTCAACCCAGATGATGTCGCCGAAGTTGTCGCCACCAACCACATCGAAATCGGTCATCTCAACGTCGGCAGTTCCCGTGACGAAGTGAGCACCGCCACCGACCTCGGGTGTCGTATCACCACCCGCGAAGACGCTTTGACCACCGATGGAGATGGGTCCGTCCATCTCGATATCACCCTTGAAGTCGTAGTCGGCAGCGGAAGTCTCATCGAGTTCGGTGGGGCCTACGACATCGGGTTTGATCGTCGCAGTGATTACGTTCGAGGTGTCGGTGAAGTTGATATCTCCGCCATCCTGAAAGTCGGGATCGACAACGGCAACAGAGTCAACACTCACATTGTCACCGCCACCACCACCGGGCAAATCACCGATGTCCGCGCGTGCAAGCGTTCCGTCTGCGCGTTCGATCATCAGGAAGTCGAGTGCGGCGGGAGAGGGCTCATCCGTCAAAGCGCTGATCTTGACATCAGCTCGAGCGCCAGTTGTCCCTGCGTTACGCATCGACAACGTCCAGGCCAGCATGTCTTCCATGTTGGTGTCAGCCAAAGTGCCTGAGTGGTCGGCACCCGAATCGTAGGCATGGCTCTGCGTGTGTAGTTCAGCCACCTTGCCGCTCGAGTGGATCAGATCTACCTGTGCCTCTTGACCAGAGATGGTGTTGATCTCTCCACCTCCACCAGAAGGAAGATCTCCGATGTCCGCACGCGCCAGGGTACCGTCTGCTCTCTCGATCATGACGAAGTCGAGGGCGGCAGGGGATGGTTCATCAGACAGCCCCGTGATCTTCACGTCTGCTCGAGCACCGGTCGTGCCTGCGTTACGCAGCGAGATCGTATAGGCGAGCATGTCCTCCATGTCGGAGTCGGGCAGTTTCCCGGTATGAGGACCAGTCGTGGCCAGGACATGCGCTTCGTTGTGGTGCGCATCAACAATCGCGTCATGGGTGGCGACGATCGAGTCGATCTCGACGGACGCATCGACACAGGGCGTGGCCACGCCTGCGGCATCGACGCCTCGAGCATACGAACCAACGACACAATCACCGCCATCACCGTGGCCAGCCACGTAGTTGATGTGGTCGTCGATCACATTGTCAGATGGTGCGAAGTTTGTGCTGTCTGGATCAGCGCAGCTCCCGTCACCTCGCAGCGATGCGGCTCCGCTGCAAGCCACGCCAACTGCATCACCAGTGGTATCACCATAGGCAGCGTGCCGAAGGACAGGCGTAGCTGTGGCATCGCAGTATTGGAGCGGGCTCGTATGCACCTGCATCTTGCCCTGCGTGCCAGCGCCACAGACGAGCAAGCCACCAGCGATGAAGTTCTCCTCGCTCGAGGCCGTGGCCCAGGTGCCAGCACTCACCGTGATGCCATCGCCTCCAATGATGGTGTGATCTGTGTCTGGATCAGCAGTGGGTACGAAGTGGATGCCATCAGCAATCGAAGCACCGAGCGCAGTATTCAGGTTGGTCAGGTTTGCGATGTCGCAATCAATGTTGCTGCCGACATTGCCCTGGCATATCTGGTTGTCGTTGACCGTATCGACGTTGTCATCCACATGGGCACCATCGGCGACACTGGATCCGAGTGCGGTGTTGAGGTTGGCAAGCGTGGCCACATCACAGACGACCTGGGCACCGTCCCCCTGGCACATGACCGTAGCCGTGACGGCTCCTACTTCATCGGCAGTATGAGCACCCGTGACCAGGCCAGAACTGATGGCCGTGTTGAGCTGGGCCAGGTTGGCAATATCGCACTGGACTTGAGCACCGTCGCCTTGGCACACACTGGTTGCTGTGACTGCACCGACCTCATCAGGCGTGGCAACGTGGTGGGCGGTCCCGTCAGCGTGGTTTGTGTTGATGCTGATGATGTCCAAGGACACACCAAAGTCAGCGGTTGCCAGATCTCGCAATCTGAGATCGACGCCTTGCTTTCCGCTCGAGTGGATCAGATCGACTTCAGCCTCCGCGCCGGAGATGGTGTTGGCTTCACCACCAGACACACCGCATGGTGCGCCTGCGCTCTCGAGGTTGCCGCCTGGTCCCCACCTGGCGCAGTGCGTATCGGACCCAGCTACGCCGGTGACATGGAGTGGGTCGTCACCTGTGCCACTGGCACCACCGCCAGCTCCCGAGCCCAGCTGGGGTGCATGGATCGTTGTGCCATGGGCTGTACCGAATGCAATGGTCGCAACCAGGCTGAAGAGGAGAACGATTCTACGTCGCATGACAGTTCCTTATTCGGTCTTGACGATGAGCGACACCAGTGAGGTATCACCTGCTGCTGTTGCAGCTGACACGTTGACCTTGAGGCACATGGGTCCGGTGATATTGCGTATCGAATCGTTGGGTGTACCTGATGCAGCACCCGCTCCGTCGAGCGTGGCACCGAGCATCCAGAGCTGGGCATTGCTGTCCGCATTCGTTGTTGGGCAGGATGTGGTTTCACCTGGGATGTAGTAGATCTGGATCTCTCCCGTACCTGCGCCTGGCGTTGTGCTGGTAGTGTCGCTGTCGTAGTAGATGTCGACGACCGTGCCATTGGGCAGCTGGAGCCAGCTCGAGTCCGTCGTGTCAGTAGCCGGGATGAAGTAGTAATACTCGCCGCCGTTCCTCATCGTGATGAGGTCAGGTACTTCCGTCCCAGCCGGAGGCAGGGTCGTCAGGTTCTCTGCCCAATCAGCAACAGCAACCTGGGCAAACAGCAAGCCTGCCAAAATTGTTGCCAGCATCGAGTTGAATCTCATGTCCGTTCTCCTTGTCATACCATGTACCGTCCACGCGGATCTTCGTAGCCCATGGTTGTCAAGCGGAGGAGGTCGGATCCAGCACTCAGCGTGATCGTCACCTCCCTGTCAGTGTCGATGAACTGGTTGAACTGAAAGCCCATGTCTTGAACGATGGCAGATCGGGCCACTGCAAATCGCGGTGCAACTGCCGTTGCTTTGTTGAAGTTGTTCTGTGCGTAGAACCAGACATTTGCTGCGGCAGTACCGGACCAATCTGCATGAAGTAGCGCCATGTGTGGTTCTGCTGGTCCTCCCACAGCCAGTGCCGCAGGCGTGGCTGAGATTGCTACCGCTGGAGTGCCATGCAGTTGCATTGGCTCAGCAAAGTAGGTCCAGTCGCCGTGACTGTACTGCTCATCCAGAACCAAACTGCCCCGAGACACAAAGGTACGAATGCGTCGGATGAATAGCTTGTTCCCGCCAGCGGTATCCGCCCAGGTCTGGATCGCGGTCGATGCTGCAATACCAGTCCCTTCGATGTTGTAGTCGATAGCGAAATCAATCGCTGAGTCTTCACTTCTGCCGATCACGAACAGATAGTAAGGCGTGTGTGCAGAGAACGAGAAGCCGTCGGCTTGGCACCCGTTCGTATCTCCAGCAGCCCAGGCTGCAGTGATGTCCTTCGTCCAGCTTCCGGTGAATGTCGTGTCAAATCGAAGGACTTTGCCGTCAGTCGTGAAGTCGTTCTGGGTACCAGATGCTCCCGTCCTGAACTTGGGATGACAGAAGCCCTGTCCAACCTTGAAGAAGGTGTTGCCTGTCCCGGAGTTGCTGGCAATTTCGAAACCCTGCACAGGCAGAAACGGATCGGGCCAGGGCTTTGCCCATACGGGCTCGAAAGCACTGCCCTCTGATGTCACTTCCGAGAGATTGAGGGACTCATCGGCGCTCAATACCTTGCCTGGTTCTGCGCTTGCAGCTAGTCGAGCTGGACCGCCTGCAGCTTCTACTGTGATATCTCCCTGGGTCGTGTGAACATCTTGCAGCACGTCCATGAGCGTGCGCATCGTGGCGTACGGTGAGGCAACGAGGCTTTCGCCGTTGGCGTGGAACGTGACCGACCCGATGTCGCCTTGCCCCGCTACTACAGACAGATCACCAGAGGCATCGAAGAACAGATAGGTGCTTTGTCGTGCTACTGCGTTGGGCATTTGCCAGTCCGCGACCACAGGCTGTTCACCGTCAGGTGCTCGGATACATCGAGCGAGCTCGCTGCGGAGATCGGCGACCTGGTGCGTCAGGTAATCGAGTGCATCTTCTACAGCCTGAGAGGGGAGCTTGTCTCCCGTGACCAGATCGGTTTCCTGTGTGGCTGAGCTACGGCGCTGGATCT
>JBDGYW010000697.1:0-3945 GCA_039588935.1 Gemmatimonadota bacterium
AATAAGTGACGGCTTTAGCTCTTCCGCTGACAGACAACGGGCATCTGCGGCGCCGAGTTCGCGCGCTCGCCGAAAACCGCCCCGCGGTGTACCGAATGGTCGATGCGACCGGCAGAGTGATCTATGTCGGAAAGGCCAAACGCCTCCGAAACCGTCTACTGTCGTACTTCCGTGCGCGATACCCCGAAGACAAGGCTGCACGCATAGTCCACGCCGCAGCCGACATACAGTGGGATATGATGCCGTCGGAATTTGCAGCTCTGCTCGGCGAGCTCCGCCAGATTCGACGCTACCGTCCCGTCTTCAACGTGAGGATGAACCGCAATCGGCGGGTAGGGTTCATCAAGGTGTCTGACGGACCGGCCCCAAAGCTTTTCGTCGGCAGCACTCCCGGCGCAAACCAGATTCGGCACTATGGCCCGTTCAGTGGCGTCGGGCGGCTCAAAGACAGCATGCGCGTGTTGAACGACTTGTTGGGACTCAGAGATTGCGCGTTAAGTATGCCGGTCACCTTTCCCGGTCAGGGAGACTTGTTTGCGGTTCACCCACGAGCAGCATGTCTCCGCCACGAAGTGGGGCATTGTGCGGGGCCATGTGCCGGGCTAGTGACCGAGCGTGAATATTGGGACCGCGTGCAGATGGCGCTGGCGTTTCTCGAGACGACTTCGGTGCAACCGCTCGATGAAGTGGTAACGAAGATGGTGGCTGCGGGAGAACGCCAGGAATTCGAGGCTGCGGCATATTGGCGCGATCGATTCGATGCACTCGAGTGGTTGTTGGCGGCATCGGTCCGCGCTCACGCGAATGTCGCCGCTCTGAGTTTCGTGTACATCGATCCGGGCACCTACGGAGATGACCGAGCGTACGTGATCAAACACGGCACCATCCGTGCTTCGGCCCCCGCCCCGCACACCCCCATCGAACGAGAGGCCTTCGACGGATTGGTTCAGGCACAATTGGACTTGGACGCCGACTCGAGGGCGATTCCGGCGCAATCGATCGACGAAACCGTGTTGTTGCTGCAGTGGTTCCGCAAGCATCCGGGCGCACTTTCCCGTACCGTTCCGCTCGGAGAATGGTGCAAGAAAGCTGTCAGGATCTGACGGACGCCGTCACACCCGCTTAGATTCCCCTCGAATGTCACTCGCACTGATACAGTTACTTGCCGGCGTAGTCGCTTTATTCGTTGGCGGCCACTACCTCGTTCAGGGCGCCACCAGGATCGCTCTGTTCGCGAGAATCTCGGCCTCCGTGGTGGGACTTACGGTGGTGGCGATGGGAACCAGCTTACCGGAGATGGCCGTGTCAGTTGAGGCGGCCGCCCGTGGCAGCACTGATCTCGCGTTTGGAAACATCATCGGATCTTCGATCTTCAACATTGGTGCCATTCTCGGGATAACTGCCATAGTGGTCCCGGTCGCGGTCAAGAGACAGACCATTCGGATCGAGTACCCCTTCATGCTGGTGGTTGCCGCGGTCGTTGTGCTGCTGTGCCGCGACCTCAGGGTCGACCGCATCGAAGGGGCGTTTCTCTTCTTGGCCCTGGTGCTGTTTACCGTCTTCGTGGTCTACATGTCCCGCCGCGATGTCGAGCAGGACGAAGCACATTCTCTCGAGCGGGATGTAAAACGAGCCGCGAAGTTCAAGGACGGAAGAGGGCGCGCCTGGGGAATGAGCATCTTGATGGTGATTTCGGGCATCGTGGCATTGATCGGCGGTGCGAAGCTCGTCGTCAGGGGAGCCGAGACGATCGCATATTCAATGGGAGTGGACGAGCGAATCGTCGGCCTGACGGTAGTGGCTATGGGAACCAGCCTTCCCGAGCTCGCAACGAGTGCGGTGGCCGCGCTGCAGGGCGAACGTGACATCGCGCTCGCAAACGTCATTGGATCGAACGTGTTCAACCTGCTCGGAGTTTTGGGGGCAACAGCTCTCGTATTTCCGGTGCCCCTGAACCCGGCGTCGAGTCTCGACAACTGGGTGATGCTGGGGTTCTGCATCGCCTTGTTCCCGTTGATGTACTTCGGGCGCAAGGTGAGCAGGCTGGACGGCGTTCTCCTAATCCTCGGGCTCTCGGTCTATTTGACCTACCTCATTCTAACTCGAGGAGTCTAGTGCAAAAATCCGCGCGACCGGCGGGATACCCTCCTCGATTTCGACAACGCCAACGGTGGGCTGACAGCTGATTCTCACGGCTCCAGCAGCTCCCGGGTTCATCACGGTTACGGTTCCCCCCAGGTGTTCGATCAATGGTTTGTGAGTATGTCCGAACAGAATGATGTTCGCGTCAGGGAACTCGCTCTTCAACGCAGCCGGCGTGGGCATTCCAAACTGATCGCCGTGCAAGGCGACCGTGATCCTACCAACACACTCGAGTCTCACGACCCTCGAGCTTCGATTACGAACGTCGAACGGGTCGGTGTTGCCATATGCCGCGGAAACGGGGGCGAGCAGTGCCAGCTGGTCGAGGATATGTGGCGATCCTACATCCCCGCAGTGAACGATTCTGTCTACGTCGCGGAACACTTCTTTGACCAACGGTCTCAGCATCCCGTGTGTATCTGAAATCACTCCAACTCGCATGCTCTTCTCGCAGTAGTTCCAACGATGTAACCCATAGTCTTCCAGGCACAAAGGTCGGCACAAAATATGATCTCGTCAAAATCTGGCACATAACCGCCCACCATCATAGCTTCGGTACCGGTGCACGGCATCATTATGGCTCCAACTTCGAGGAAGAGAGCAATAACGCATCGCAAGCGGGAGTTAGATATTTGTCATGGCTGTGGCTGCGGGGTTGCCGTTCCGCGAATGCACCGTGAAACTTATGGCTCCGATTTAGCCTAGGAGCCAACGGTACAATGACGTTTTTCTCAGACCTTTCGGCAGCCACCGACCAAGAGGTGGTGGAACTCGCCCGGAAGGCTGATGAAACGGCGTACCGCGAACTCCTACGGCGTTACCAACGTCCCGTTTTCTCACTGATCTATCGGATGGTGCGCGACCGCGAACTCGCGGAGGACCTTTCGCAAGAAACCTTCGTCAAGGTACTCAACGCGCTCGACCGATATCGCCCCGAATACAAGTTCTCCTCGTGGGTATTCAAGATCGCAAACAACGCGGCGATCGATCACTTGCGCAGAAAGGAACTCGACACACTGTCGCTGGAAGGCGGCCCGGACGCCACCACGCCCGAGCGTGTTGAAGCCACGGCGTTGCAGCTCGGCGATCACACAGAGTCGCCCCTGGATGAACTTGAGGCACGGGAGTTGGGTTCGACCATCGAGCGCGCGATCGGCCTGCTTCGTCCCGAATACAGATCCTGCATAATACTGAGGCACGTCGAGGGACGGCCGTACGATGAGATAGCGGTGATCTTGGACCTCCCACTGGGTACCGTCAAGACATACATACACCGGGCGCGCGCTGAACTGAGAGAGAGCCTGGACGGTCTTGTGGAGTGAAACCTGCATCTAGCCGAACCGTAGGGGAGGCGAATGAAGGACCATTCGGAAATGGATTTTTCACAATCTGACATTGACGCTGCTACCATCGATCGGCACCTCGCATCGCTGCCGCGCTTCGAGCCTAGCCCTCGCTTTGAGGATCGAGTGATGTCGCGCGTGATCGTGCCTGCACCTCTCTGGATACAGAGTCTGCGACAAAGCGTTCGTTCATTGGTGGAGACGCGCCGTATCAGGTGGCTCGCTGAAGGCTTCGTGGCCACATCGACGGTATCGCTTGTTCTCGTTTCGACACTCTTGCTTACCAACCCTGCGTCTATGAGTCAAACAGTCGGCTGGATGTACACTACCGTTGGAATCCCCATTTGGAGGGATTGTCTCGGGGTTGCTTCTGAAGCGACGCGGAACGTCTACGCCTACCTGACTCCGCTGCATTTGTCACCTCCGTTGGCGTTGATCGCGACTGCCGCTGTTCCGGTGT